>NZ_JBSGXU010000101.1:0-30253 GCF_053610205.1 Streptomyces sp. NPDC054932
CGCCCGGCCGGGCGCGCCCCCTTCGTCGTCGAGCATGCCCGCAGGGCTAGCGGCGGGCCTGGAGGAGGTCCTCCAGCTGTTCCTCGCGGGCCTGGGCGGCCACGAAGAGCAGTTCGTCGCCCGGCTCCAGGGTCTCCTCCCCGTGCGGGGTGAGGACCCGGTTGCCGCGGATGATCGTGACCAGCGAGGTGTCCTCGGGCCAGCTGATGTCGCCGATCTGGGTGCCCGCGACCGAGGAGTCGGCCGGCAGGGTCAGTTCGACGAGGTTGGCGTCGCCGTGGCTGAAGCGCAGCAGCCGCACCAGGTCGCCGACGCTGACGGCCTCCTCGACCAGGGCCGACATCAGGCGCGGCGTGGAGACCGCGACGTCGACGCCCCAGGACTCGTTGAAGAGCCACTCGTTCTTCGGGTTGTTGACGCGGGCCACCACGCGGGGGACCCCGTACTCGGTCTTGGCGAGCAGCGAGACGACGAGGTTGACCTTGTCGTCACCGGTCGCCGCGATGACCACGTTGCAGCGCTGGAGCGCAGCCTCGTCCAGCGAGGTGATCTCGCAGGCGTCGGCCAGCAGCCACTCGGCCTGCGGCACCCGCTCCACCGAGATGGCGGTCGGGGCCTTGTCGACCAGGAGCACCTCGTGGCCGTTCTCCAGCAGTTCGCCCGCGATGGAGCGACCCACCGCGCCTGCCCCGGCGATCGCGACCCTCATGCGTGTGCCTCCTCGGGCCCCTCGGCGAATGCCGCCTCGACCTTGTCGATCTCGTCCGTGCGCATCATCACGTGGACGAGGTCGCCCTCCTGCAGGACCGTCGCCGACGTGGGCAGCATCGCCTCGCCCAGGCGGGTGAGGAAGGCCACGCGCACGCCCGTCTCCTCCTGGAGCTTGCTGACCTTGTGGCCGATCCACGCGGAGGAGGTGTGCACCTCGGCGAGCTGCACCCCGCCGCTCGGGTCGCGCCACAGCGGCTCCGCGCCCGAGGGCAGCAGCCGGCGCAGCATCTGGTCGGCGGTCCACCGCACGGTGGCGACGGTGGGGATGCCGAGGCGCTGGTAGACCTCGGCGCGCTTGGGGTCGTAGATGCGGGCGGCGACGTTCTCCACGCCGAACATCTCACGGGCCACGCGGGCGGCGATGATGTTGGAATTGTCACCACTGCTGACGGCGGCGAAGGCGCCCGCGTCCTCGATCCCCGCCTCCCGCAGGGTGTCCTGGTCGAAGCCGACCCCGGTGACGCGGCGGCCGCCGAATCCGGCGCCGAGCCGGCGGAATGCGGTGGGGTCCTGGTCGACGACGGCGACCGTATGCCCCTGCTGTTCCAGGGTTTGCGCGAGGGCGGAGCCCACTCTTCCGCAGCCCATAATGACGATGTGCACGGCCGTCCTTCCGGCTGTCAGCGACTCGCTGGTTCCCAGCCTCATTGCATGCTCTGGTTTAACAGGGTCTCAGACCATGGCCCAAGCTACACACGGGCGGTCACCAGTGTGGTCCCTTGCGCCGCAGTCGTGGTGCGGGCGGGGAGGAATTGCGGCGGGATTGCGGTGTGAGGGGGTGGGGGGTTCGTCAGGCTGATTTCGAACGCTTACGATCCTCTGCGTGTCCAAACTGACCGACGTGCCCAAACGGATCCTGATCGGCCGGGCGCTACGCAGCGACCGCCTCGGAGAAACACTCCTTCCCAAGCGGATCGCCCTTCCCGTCTTCGCCTCCGACCCTCTGTCCTCCGTGGCATATGCCCCTGGCGAGGTTCTGCTGGTCCTGTCGATCGCGGGCGTGTCGGCGTACCAGTACAGCCCTTGGATCGCGCTCGCGGTCGTCGTGCTGATGTTCACCGTCGTGGCGTCCTACCGCCAGAACGTCCACGCCTACCCGAGCGGTGGCGGCGACTACGAGGTCGCCAATACGAACCTCGGACCCCGGGCCGGCCTGACCGTCGCGAGCGCCCTGCTCGTCGATTACGTCCTGACCGTCGCCGTGTCGATCTCCTCCGGAGTCGAGAATCTCGGCTCCGCCGTGCATTTCGTCATCGAGCACAAGGTGCTCTCGGCGATCGTCATGATCCTCCTGCTCACGCTGATGAATCTGCGCGGTGTGAAGGAGTCCGGCAAGCTCTTCGCGATCCCGACCTATGTCTTCGTGGCCGCGGTCTTCGTCATGATCGGCTGGGGTGCCTGGAAGGGCATCGTCCTCGGCGAGACCATGTCGGCGCCGACGGCCGATTTCGAGATCGAACCCGAGCAGAAGGGCCTGGCCGGCTTCGCCATGGTCTTCCTGCTGCTGCGCGCCTTCTCCTCGGGCTGTGCGGCGCTGACCGGCGTCGAGGCGATCAGCAACGGCGTCCCCGCCTTCCGCAAGCCCAAGAGCAAGAACGCCGCGTCCACCCTCGCCCTCATGGGCGGCCTGGCGGTCACCATGTTCTGCGGGATCATCGGCCTGGCCATGGCCACCGACGTGCGGATGGCCGAGAACCCCGCCGTGGACCTGCTGCACAACGGTGTCCCGGTCGGCCCCGAGTACGTCCAGGACCCGGTGATCTCCCAGGTCGGCGAGGCGGTCTTCGGCGACGGCAGCATCCTCTTCATCCTGCTGGCCACGGCCACCGCGCTGGTGCTGTTCCTGGCCGCGAACACCGCGTACAACGGCTTCCCGCTGCTCGGCTCGATCCTCGCGCAGGACCGCTACCTGCCGCGCCAGCTGCACACCCGTGGCGACCGGCTCGCCTTCTCCAACGGCATCGTGCTCCTCGCCGGCGCCGCCATCCTGCTCGTGTGGCTCTACGACGCCGACTCGACCAAGCTGATCCAGCTCTACATCGTCGGCGTGTTCGTCTCCTTCACCCTGAGCCAGATCGGCATGGTCCGGCACTGGAACCGGCACCTGAAGTCGGAGCGCGACGCCGCCGCCCGCCGCCGGATGCACCGCAGCCGCGCCATCAACACCTTCGGTGCCTTCTTCACCGGCATGGTGCTGGTCGTCGTCCTCGCCACCAAGTTCACCCACGGCGCCTGGGTCGCCCTGCTCGGCATGGTGATCTTCTACGGCACCATGAGCGCGATCCGGAAGCACTACGACCGCGTCTCCGCGGAGATCGCCGCCGCCGAGGGCCCCAGCGACGACAGCGTGCGGCCCTCCCGGGTCCACTCGATCGTCCTGGTCTCCAAGGTCCACAAGCCCACCCTGCGCGCCCTGGCCTTCGCCAAGCTGACCCGCTCGGACACCCTGGAGGCGCTCAGCATCAGCGTCGACCCGGCCGAGACCAAGGCACTGCGCGAGGAATGGGACCGGCGCGGGATCAACGTCCCGCTCAAGATCCTCGACTCGCCGTACCGGGAGATCACCCGCCCGGTGGTCGAGTACGTCAAGGGTCTGCGCAGCGAGAACCCGCGCGACGCGGTCAGCGTCTACATCCCCGAGTACGTCGTCGGCCGCTGGTACGAACACCTGCTGCACAACCAGAGCGCGCTGCGCCTCAAGGGCCGGCTGCTCTTCACCCCCGGTGTGATGGTCACCTCGGTGCCCTACCAGCTGGAGTCCTCGGAGCTCGCCAAGCGGCGGGCCAAGAAGCGCCAGGACTGGAACGCCCCGGGTGCGGTCCGACGGGGCCCGGTGGACAGCCCCCGGCCGCCGAAGGAGCCCTCCTCCAAGGGCTAGGCACGTTGGTGAACGGCCGGACGAGATCCACGTAAACTGGTGGGTCGGTCGTCCGGCCGTTTTCCTTTTCAGTTTTTTGGAGTCTCCCCACCATGACGAGCGCCGAGCAGAACGAGAAGCAGTCACTGGTCGGGGAGGAGTACGAGGTCGAGGTCGGTCCCGTCGCGCACGGCGGTCACTGCATCGCCCGGAACGCGGACGGCCGCGTCCTGTTCGTCCGCCACACCCTGCCCGGCGAGAAGATCATCGCGAGGGTCACCGAGGGCGACGCCGACTCCCGCTTCCTGCGCGCCGACGCGATCACCGTGCTCGACGCCTCCAAGGACCGGGTCGAGGCCCCCTGCCCGTACGCCGGCCCCGGCAGGTGCGGCGGCTGCGACTGGCAGCACGCCAAGCCCGGCGCCCAGCGCCGGCTCAAGGGCGAGGTCGTCGCCGAGCAGCTGAAGCGACTCGCCGGGCTCACCCCGGAGGAGGCCGGCTGGGACGGCACCGTGATGCCGGCCGAGGGCGACAAGCTGCCGGCCGGGCAGGTGCCGCAGTGGCGCACCCGTGTGCAGTTCGCCATCGACGAGGACGGCACGGTCGGCCTGCGCAGGCACCGCTCGCACGAGATCGAGCCGATCGAGCACTGCATGATCGCGGCGCCGGGCGTCAGCGAACTGGGTATCGAGAAGCAGGACTGGCCGCAGATGGCCACGGTCGAGGCGATCGCCGCCTCCGGCTCGAACGACCGCCAGGTGGTCCTGACCCCGCGCCCCGGCGGCCGCCTGCCCCTCGTGGAGCTGGACAAGCCCGTCTCCGTCCTGCGGGTGGAGGAGAAGGACGGCGGGGTCCACCGCGTCCACGGCCGCCCCTTCGTACGGGAGCGCGCGGACGGCCGTACGTACCGCGTGGGCATGGGCGGCTTCTGGCAGGTCCACCCGCAGGCCGCCGACACCCTGATCAAGGCCGTCATGCAGGGCCTGATGCCGCGCAAGGGCGAGATGGCCCTCGACCTCTACTGCGGCGTCGGCATCTTCGCGGGCGCCCTCGCGGAACGCCTGGGCGAGACCGGGGCGGTCCTCGGCATCGAGTCGACGAAGCGCGCGGTGGAGGACGCCCGCCACAACCTGGCGGACTTCCCGCGGGTGCGCATCGAGCAGGGCAAGGTCGAGGCGATCCTCCCGAAGACCGGCATCACCGAATGCGACCTGGTCGTCCTGGACCCGCCGCGCGCGGGAGCGGGCAAGCAGACGGTCCGCCACATCACGGGCCTCTCGGCGCGCCGCATCGCGTACGTGGCGTGCGACCCGGCGGCCCTGGCCCGCGACCTGGGCTACTTCAAGGAGGCGGGCTACAAGGTCCGCACCCTCCGCGTCTTCGACCTCTTCCCGATGACCCACCATGTGGAGTGCGTGGCGATCCTCGAACCGATCGCGAAGAACGCCTGACCTGCGGTTTTGCTGGTGTGCATGATGTGCGC
Organism: Streptomyces sp. NPDC054932; assembly: GCF_053610205.1. NCBI lineage: Bacteria > Bacillati > Actinomycetota > Actinomycetes > Kitasatosporales > Streptomycetaceae > Streptomyces > Streptomyces sp. NPDC054932. The sequence goes on from NZ_JBSGXU010000101.1 coordinate 5,112, forward strand.
TGTGGGTGATGTCGTGACGCCCGTGACGCACGCTGGGCGCGGATTCTGATGGGCAGTCAGCGGGAAGGCGTTCCCCAAGCCCTGCGTGCCGGCAGGTGTCCGTATCCGCTGCTCGGTGCGTCGGTCTGCCTCTGTGTCGGGCCAACTGGCGCACCCTCCCCTGTAAGAGCCTCCGTGGACAGCGCGCGTTGAGGGCAGAGGGGAGCAACACGGCCCCGACTGGTGCCAGCCGCCCCCTGCGGCTGGTGCGCTCAGAGAGCTTGATTGCCAACATGCTTGCTGTGCAACTGATTTAACGGCCGGGTCCGAACGGGGGCGACCGGGCGGTATTCGGCGGTCCGGGTGAAGATCCTGGAGCTTTGCGCATCCATCGTGGATCACGATCGATGAGGTGACGAGCATGTGTTGGACCGCTTGATGGCTGCCAAGTCAGGGTGTGGGGGTGGCAAGTCCCGCAGCACGAAGAGTTCCTGACGGGAGTAATGCCGGTGTTCACCGTCAAGGGGGAGGCTTTGGGTGTGATGTGAGCTCGCCGCTCCGCCGATGCCGGCATATGGCAGCGCTCATCCGGTCGGAGGACGTAACCGGCTGACTGTGGTCCGGCGCTGTGCGCCCGTCATCACGTCGGCATGGACCTCGTCGGCGCCGAGGTAGGCGCTTTCCGTTTCGCACGTTCCTCCGACGGCGAACTCATCGGGATGTTCGGCCAGGCACGGCTGAGCAAGTCATTCGATTCGACGGCTGTCCGCGCCTGCCCTCGCCACCGTGCGGCCGGGCTGCGCCCGGCCGGTATCACGCGGGCCGCTCTGGGGACCCGTCGTTCTCCGCGCGAAGCAGAGCACGTTCTTCGTGTGTCAATTTTTCCTGCGCAATTCGAATATCGCTGCCCGGACGGACCTTCTTCCGGGGTTCGTCCCGGGCGTGAAACATTCAATGATTCCTGGAGGAAACGTGGCTCATTCGCCGATCAGCATCCTGTCCCAAGTGGACTTCAACGGCCAGCCGTTGTCCGACGAGCTCCTGTCGAGGACCTTCGGCCAGCTCATGGATGAGCACGGGTATGTCCTCATGTGCAACGTGGTCGACGAATTCGATCCGGTCCGGTTCTCCCGGGGCCTGGGGGCCTTCGTGCCGAACTACACGGGAGCGGTGGTGGGGGACGTACGGCCCGAGCCCGGAATGGACGATGTCTATCACGCGGGCAACACGCGTCCCCTCACCCCGCACTCCGAGGGCTACGACTTCGCGGTCACCCCTCCTCGGTACATTGCCCTGTGGTGCGTCACGCCGGCCTCCGGCCCCGGCGGTGAGACCACCCTCATGGACACCCGCCCGCTGGTGTCCGCCCTCACCGGGGACGAGCGCAACGAGCTGCTCAAGAGGGACTACGAGTGGAAGACCACCGAAGGAGTCCAGCGGCTGGGCCTGGACCTGAAGACCCGTCACCCGATCCTGGAGGAGCACCCCGGCGGGGACATCGTCCGGTTCAGCTGCAACAACCTGATCCGGGAGGACGACGACTTCGCCGCCGGGCTCCAGGAGCGCTGGCACGCCGCATTCGACCGCGATCACGTGGCCGTGGAATACCGCGAGCGCGACATGCTCGTCTGGGACAACTGGCGCCTGCTGCACGCCCGTAACGCGTTCAGCGACCGGAGCCGCCACCTGCGCCGCATTCAGATCGCCGGCTGACCCGTCCGGGGTTCGGCGTCACCGTGCTGCCGCACGGGCGAGCGCGCACCGCGCGGCCGGCAGTTCTGTTTCCCATGTTCCGTACTTCATTCACCACCCTCGGCTGGAGCGACACATGCACCGCACAATGCTGCACAGCAAGATTCACCGTGCCACCGTCACACAGGCCGACCTGCACTACGTCGGGTCGGTGACCATCGACGGCACGTTGATGGAGGCCGCGGACCTGCTGCCCGGAGAGCAGGTCGACATCGTCGACATCAACAACGGCAACCGGCTGACGACCTATGTCATCGAAGGCGAACGCGACAGCGGCGTCATCGGCATCAACGGTGCGGCCGCCCGGCTGATATCCCCGGGAGACCTGGTGATCATCATTGGCTACCACGTGCTCGCCGACGCGGAGGCCCGCACGGCACGACCGCACGTGGTGTTCGTCGACGACCAGAACCGCCCGCTGTCGGTCGACACGGACCCCGCCGCGGTGCCGGACTTCCCCGAGGCGTCCCAGCTCGTCCGCGGTGACGTCCTGGAAGGTGCGGGCCGATGACCACGACCGTCCCCTCGCCGACCGCCGAAGCCGTCGGGTCGCCCAACTGCCCCCAGGCGCTGACGCGTTACGACGCCGAACTGCGCGTCATCCTCTCCGAGGCGGGCGCCGCCTCCCCGGCCGGCACCGCGGAGCGTGGTGCGTTCGCCCCCCGCTGGGAGCTCCCGGCGCCCAGCGAGGCCCTGGACCGCTTCTTCGCCCCCTCCGGCATCAGCACCCATGTCCTGGAGGAGCGCGGGGGACAGCGGATCGATCTGCTGAACCTGATGCACAATCCCCGTACCCGGACCACCAAGACGTTCGCGTCCCTGGTGATCGTCGCGCGTGCGGTGGCCCACATCAGGCGCACCGGGGAACCGGTCGTGATCGTCACCCCGTCCAGCGCCAACAAGGCCACCGCCCTGCGCGATGCCGTGCTGCGCGCCCACGAGTCGGGCCTCGTCACCCCCGCGGAGCTGCGCATCGTCTGTGTCGTCCCGGCCACCTCCACCAACAAGCTGTGGCACTCGGACCTGGCCGGTGACAGGTCCCTGCGTGATGCCAACCCCGTCGTGGTCCTGCACACCGACGAGCCCGGCGACGTCAAGGCACTGGCTCAGGCCGTGGTCGCCGAGGAGGCCGAGACGCTGTACGCGCGGACCGGAACGCGTCTGTGGCACTCCATGGACCTGCGGAACTACATGGTGGCCGATGCCGTCCGCGCGCTGTTCGAGCGCGACCACCTGCCGGTCGAGGAGCGGACCCACGCCCACTCGGTCTCCAGCGCCTTCGGTCTCCTGGGGCACTTCCACGGACAGCAGTGGCACACGGGCAACGAGTGGCCGACCCTCGGGGGCCAGTACTTCCTCGTGCAGCACCTCGGCACACCCGACATGGTCTCCAGCCTCTATCACGACCGCTTCGACTACCGGCCGGAGTGGACCTCGCGCGACGGCGCCGTGCACCAGAGCCGCGATCCGCACTTCCCGCAGGTCGCCCACGCGCCCGACGAGCGACTCGACGTCACGTTCTACACCCACCGGCCGGCCACGGCGCCCCGGATGAACGAGATCATCCGCCGCCAGGGCGGGGGCGGAGTGGTCGTCTCCCTCATGGAGTGCCTCCAGCGCTATCCGCACATCCGCCACCTGCTCGCTCCGCACGGCGTCCACCTCCCGGCAGACCCCCGCAACCTCCGCGAATGGTCTCTGGTCATGGCGCTCACCGGCGTCCTCAACGGACTCGACCGCGGCCTGGTCGGCACCGAGAAGGTGCTCGTCCACGGCTCCGGCTCGTACGGCACCGCCGACTTCCGCGCCGTGGAACCCTCCCACCTGCGGCCCGTCAGCTCCCTCGACGACCTGCGCCACGTGGTCCGAGCCGCTGCGGCCTGATGCCGTCAGCGCCCGCGCCCGCCGCCATCCGACCGGGAGCCACCTTGTCCGCCACCCCTGCTCCGCCCGAACCACGGGCCGTTACGTCCACACCGCCTCCCGGGCCGTTCGCCGCAACGGGTACCAGGCCCGGTGACGTCGCCCGCGCCCGCCTGACCTACGCCTGGAACAACAGCCCGCAGCCGGTGTGGCGCACCGTGCGGCGGCTGTACGACAGCGCTCCCCGCGCGGGGTCCGCCACGGTGTCCCGGGTGGAGACCGGCCACCCCTCCCTCGCCTACCTGGGCCTGCCCAAGGGCCGGGCCAACATCCTGCAACTCCTGGAACACCAGCGCTCGCGTTCGGGCGCGGGCGCCGGCACCGCCCGGCGCGAGGAGAGCCCCGCTTCCCTGCGGGGCCTCGCCGCCGGCCGCTGGCCCGAGGCGGATCTGGTGGTGGTCGGTGCCCAGGCGCACCAGCTGGGCCGGCTGCCCCGGGCCCGCTCCGTCACCGCGCCGTTCCGGGTGCACCTGGTCGTGGACGTACCGGACTCCCCGGAGCGCCTCCAGCAGCAGATATCGCGGCGTGAGCGCTGGGAGTTCCGCCGCAACCAGCGAGAGCACCAGTGGTCTCTGGAGGAGGACTCCTCGCCCGAGGCGTTCGACTTCTTCTACCGGCGGATGCACGCCCCCACCATGGGCCACCGTCACGGCGACCGCAGCCGCACCGAGAGCGCTGCCGTCGCACGGCACGGCATCCTGGACCACGGCACGCTGCTGTTCGTCGCGCAGGACGGAGTCCGCGTCGCCGGCGTCCTGTGCCACTGGTCCACCGACCGCCGGACCCTTACCACCCGTCTGCTGGGGGTGCTCGACGGCGACGAACTGCACTACAGTCAGGGCGCGTTCAAGGCCGTCTACCACCTGCTGCTGCAGTGGGCGTGTGCACACCGGGTCGCCCACGTCGACTTCTTCGGTACGGAAGCGTTCATCAGCAAGGGCATCTTCCAGTGGAAGCGCAAGTTCGCCCCCCGGGTCGTGCTGCCGCCCAACCACTTCGCCGACAAGCGCATCCGCCTCTACGTCCGGCGCGACACCCCCGAGGTCCGGGACTTCCTCGTCGCCAACCCGCTGCTCGCACTGGAGCCGGGTCCCGGCGGGCCGGCCCTGATCCCCACGTACTTCACCGACTCCGAAAGGCCACCACGGCTGGACATCAGTGCCAGCTGTCCGGATCTGCCCGAGCCCCGCCTCGTCGACCTCGACCGCTTCCTCGCCGACCGCCCCTCCGCCTCCGCCCGGGTCCGGCCGTGAGGGCGCCGAGTGTCGCCGTCGCAGGCACCGGCGCGTTCGGGTCCGCGCTCGTCCGCGCACTCGCCCGGTACCCGTACCTGCCGGAGCTGCACGTTCTCAGCGGGGACCCGGACCGCGCCCGTGACCTGGCCGAACTGGCCGCCGATCACAGTGCTCTGGTGGGCACCCGCACGGCCTGCACCCCCCACCACATCGACCCGGACGACCCACAGCAGATGCGGCGCTCGCTGGCCGCTCTGCGTCCCGGCGTCCTGGTGGTGGCCACGTCCGAACAGTCCCCGGCCGAAGCCCGCTCCGCGCCCTCGGGCTGGACGGACCTCCTGGGCCACGCGGGTTTCGGTCTCACCCTTCCGCTGCAGGCGGTGCGCGTCCGGAACCTGGCGGCCGCCTGCGCGGACGCGAGCCCGGACACCGTGCTCGTCAACGCCTGCTTCCCGGATGCCGTCAACCCCCTGCTGCGAGCCACGGGAACACCCGTGGTCTGCGGACTGGGCAACATCGCCACCCTCGCCGCGCCGCTGTGCGCCCGCCTCGGCCTGTCGGACCAGCGGCGCATGCACCTGCTGGCCCACCATGCCCATCTGCACGCCCCCGCCGACGCGGACCAGGACGCCCGTGCCTGGCTCGACGACGTACCCCTGGCCGATCTGGCCGGCCGGCTGGCCGCCGTCCGGAGCCGGCCGCGCCGGCACCTCAACGAGATCGGCGCCGTGGCCGGCGCGGCCGTCGTGGCGGCGCTGGTCGGCGCGGGACCCCGGCATGTCGGTCATCTCCCCGGACCGAACGGCCTTCCCGGCGGCTACCCCGTCACCGTCGACCACCGCGGTGTCCGGCTGCGGCTGCCCCCCGGCCTCACGCGCGAGCAGGCGGTCGCCTGGAACGTACGGCGCAGCGAACTGGACGGCTCGGTCGTCGATCCGGACGGCACCACCCGCCTCATGCCGGCAGCTCTGTCAGCGCTCCGCCGGCACTGGCCCGATGCCCCGGCCGGCTATGGGCCCCACGACCTCCATGCCGTACATGGCCAGCTGCTTCGTCTGCGCTCGCACCTGCGACGCACACCCGCCCTCCAGCCGTCAGGAAGTGCAGGCTCCCGTGATCACAAGCCCGTCGACGACCAGCGCCCCCTCTCCACAACCGACTCGTCCCACTGACACGTTGCTCGCACGGCACCAGCGGGTCCTGCCGCGCTGGGTCACCCCCTACTACGAGAACCCGCTGGCTCTCACCCGGGGGAGCGGACGGCACGTCACCGACGCCGACGGCCGTACCTACCTCGACTTCTTCGCCGGCATCCTCACCAACTCCCTGGGCTACGACCTCCCGGAATTCCGCGAGGCGGTGCAGCGGCAGCTGAACACCGGCCTGACCCACACCTCCACGCTGTACCTCATCGAGGCCCAGGTCCGCCTCGCGGAGCGGCTGGCGAAGCTGTCCGGCATCCCCGACCCCGCGGTCTTTCTCGTCAGCTCGGGCACCGAGGCGAACGATGCGGCGCTGCTCGCCGCGGTCTGCCACGCCGGCAGCAACCATGTGGTCGCGCTGCGCGACGGATACCACGGCCGGTCGCTGACAGCCACCGCCGTCTCCAGCCTGCCCGGATGGCAGCCCAGCCCGTTCTCCCCGCTGCGCGTGACGCTTGCGGACAACGGCGCCGACCACGCCGGGGAGGTCCGGACCGAGGCCGACGACGACGCGGCGCTCGATTCCCTGCGAGCGGCGCTCACCGCCGAGGGGGACGCCGCCGCACTGATCGTCGAACCCGTGCAGGGGCTCGGCGGATTCCACACCCCGCCCTCACGGCTGCTGCGCCGTTACGAGGAGCTGGTGCGCGACCGGGGCGGCGTGCTGATCAGCGACGAGGTCCAGACCGCGTGGGGCCGCACCGGAAAGAACTGGTGGGGATACCAGCTCCACGAACTGCGCCCCGACGCCCTCACCTTCGCGAAGGGCGTTGCCAACGGGCTGCCCATGGGCGGCCTCGTCGCCCGTCGGACGCTCCTGGACGGCCTGCCCGGCAAATCCATCTCCACCTTCGGCGGGAACCCCCTGTCGTGCGAGGCCGCCCTCACCACCCTGGACGTCATCCGCGACCGCGAGCTGCTGGACAACGCGGACACCATCGGAGCGTTCCTCCTGGAGCGCATACGAGGCATTCAGGAACGCGAACCCCACCTGACCGCGGCACGCGGCCACGGCCTGATGATCGCCGTGGACCTGGTCGAGCCGGACAGCGGAGAACCCGACCCCGATACCGCGCGGGCGTTCGTGGCCGTCTGCCGCGAACTCGGCCTCCTCATCGGCATGGGCGGGCCCCGGGGCAACTGCCTGCGGATCGCCCCGCCGCTGACCGTGACCGCCGAGGAGGCCCGCACGGCCGGCGACATCCTCGAACAGGCCGCTGCCGACACCCGTCCGGTCGAACGCGACGCGGGATGAACAGTCCACGTCCGCTCGCCCCACCCGCCGAGCGCACCGCACCGCACATCTCCCACATCTCCAAGGAGTCCGTATGAGCGTGGCAGAGAAATATCTGATGGGAGCGGGCTCCAGCGAGCTGGACCGCATGCTCTACCAGGGCGAGATGTTCCGGCCGGAGGCCGAACGGCTGCTGGCACGCTGCGGCCCGGGTCCGGGCGGCCGCGCGGTCGACGTCGGGTGCGGCCCCCTGGGAATCATGGACATGCTGGCCGAACGCGTCGGCCCCACCGGAGAGGTGGTCGGGCTCGACGTGCAGCCCGAGATGCTGGAGCTCGCCCGCCGACTCGTCTCGGAGCGCGGGATGGAAAACGTGCGGCTGGTCGAGGGCGACGCCGCCGCGAGCGGTGAACCGGAGGGCAGCTTCGACTTCGTCCACACCCGGCTGGTCCTGATGAACGTGCCCCATTCCGCGGAGGTGCTGTCCGCGATGGTGGCCCTCGCCCGCCCCGGAGGAACCGTCGCGGTGCAGGACGTCGACTGGGTGACCCGTGTGTGCGACCCGCCCCACCCCGCCTGGACCCGGCTGGTCGACGCCATCGCCGAACTGTGGCGTCTGAACGGCATGGACGTCCACCTCGGCCGGCGCCTGCCGCGCCTGTTGCGGGAGGCGGGGCTCGGCGACGTGGGCGTCGACGCCGGCATCAGGGTCTTCCAGCACGACCACCCGTACCAAACCCTGCTGGTCGACCGGGCCGAGCTGTGCCGCGACGCGCTGGTGGAGCACGGCCTGGTCGGTCACGCGGAGCTGGACGACCTGACCGGCGAGCTGCGTGCCCACCTCGCGGCACCCGACACGCTCGTCATGCACGCCACCCTGTTCCAGGCCTGGGGCACCGTTCCGGGTCCGACGGGCGCGTGAGCGGCCGGCCGGCGGGGCGCGCCGTAAAGCGACGCATGGTGCGACGGCTGCTGGCCGGTCAGGGCGTGAACGGGTTCGGTGACGGTCTGTGGTTCAGCATCTGGGCCATCTACCTGACCGAGATCAGACACATTCCGGCCAGTGACATGGGACTGTCCATGGGGATCGGAGGTGTCATCGGTCTGCTCGCCGCAGTGCCGATCGGCGTGCTGGCCGAACGGCACGGCCCACGCGAGGTGTTGGCGACCGTCACCCTGCTGCGCGGACTCGCCATGGTCGCCTATGTGTTCGTGGGCGGATTCTGGTCCCTGCTCCTCGTGACCTCCTTCTTCTCGGCCGTACAGAGCTCCGGGTCCGGGGTGCGCATCACCCTGGTCTACCGGCTGATGCCGCCCGACAGTCAGCTCGAGGTGCTGGCCCAGGGCCGAGTCGTCCAGCACATCGCCTACGCCGCGGGAGCCGGCGCCGCCACTCTGGTCCTGGCCGGCAACAGCCGGGCGGTGTTCGTGGCCGCCGTACTGGTCAACGCTCTCACCCTCGTTCTCACCGCGGCGTTGACGATGCTCGTCCCGTCCGTCACGGCCGTGCCGCGCGAGCGGCGGCCCTCCGGAACACAGGCGCTGCGCGATCTGCCCTACGTAGCGATCATGAGCAGTACGGCGCTGTTGTCCCTGTGCTGGGCGCTGCTGGCCAGCGGCCTCCCGCTGTGGATCGCACAGGACACCCGCGCTCCGCTGTGGACGGCGGGTCTCGCGGTCGTCATCAGCTCCGCCGCCATCGCCGTCTTCCAGGTCAGGGTCAGCCGGCAGTCGGTGCAGGTCGCCGAGGCCGTGCGGTCCAGCCGGATCTCCGCTGTCGCCCTGGCCGGCTGCTGCGTCATCTTCGCCGCCGCCGCCTGGCCCCGGTCCCCGCTGCTCGCGACAGTGGTGGTCATCGCGGGAATGGGTGCCCACATCGTGGGCGAGCTCTACTACGTCTCCTCGCGCTGGGGGCTGTCCCTCGGCCTCATGGCCAAGGACGCCGAGGGCCAGTACCAGGGCGTCACCGCCAGCACCGAAGCCGCGGCCATCGCGATGGGCCCGGCCCTGGTCACTTCCCTGGTCACCGGCTTGAGCATCACGGGGTGGATCGCCCTCGCGGCTCTGTTCCTGCTCTCCGCGCTCCCCGTCGGCGTGCTCAGCCGCCGGGCCATGCGGGACGGCTTCCGAGCCGCCCTGGTGGATCGCGAGGGACCCCGGGAAGTGAGGAGTTGAGGCCTTGCCCGATCGGCGCCGCCCACCGGCCACGGCCGTGACCGTTGGCCCGACCCGGCCCACCGCTTCACCGGCCCGCCCCACCGCAAGGACACATCCATCCATTTCAGTCATCGATCCGGCTCGGGAGCACACCTTGATTCAGACAACACCACTCGCCCCGGCTTTCGGCGAGCTGACCGGCACACGCGTCATCGAGAGCGACCGTGTCACCGAAACCGACCTGCTCGCGCTCGCCACCGGCGACGCCATTGCCATCGTCGTACCCGACTACTGCCCGCCGGACCTCAGCCGGGAGGCAGCGAAGACGCTGCTGGAGGACAGCCGGTACGGCGAGTACGAGAACGTTCCCGGCGTCCACAAATGGGGCCTGAACACCTATGAGGGGCTCTCCACCCCCGAGCGCGAGGAACGCTACTTCGCCGAGGCCATCCCCGCGATCCAGTCACTGCGCGAGAACTGGGCGCCCTACCTCTCCCCGGTCGACCGCCTCCGCCTCGAACTCCAGGAGGCGTGGCCGGCCGGCGCGAACATGGAGTACCTCGACGGCCACCGCCTCTTCGTCGGGCAGGCACGCGTCTTCCCCGAGGGCCGGGGCGCCATACCGCACCAGGACTTCCTGCCCTGGGAGCTGCAGGACCTGCGCGGCACCGGCCGCTCGGACGGCACGGCATCCATGATCGGCCAGCTCACCGCCAACCTCTATCTGCAGACCCCCGACTCGGGCGGCGAACTCGAGCTGTGGTCCGGCGGCTTCGACCACTCCCAGTACGACGAGCACCGGGCGACCCCCGACAGCTACGGCCTGGACCGCGAGCGCATACCCGCCCCGTCCGTGGTGCTGCGCCCCAGGGACGGCATGCTCATCCTCTTCCATGCCTCACGCATCCACGCCGTACGGGCATCGCAGGGCCGCGACCGGGTCGCCGCCAGCTTCTTCATCGGCGTACGCGGCACCGAGCACCCCCTGACGTACTGGAGCTGAGAAGCTCCATCAACTACGAGGTGAGTCCTTGTGAGCAAGGCGAAGTCCCCCGGCGGCGCGCCGGGTTATCTGATGGTGCTGACCGCCTGCACGCTGTTCGGGCTGGTGGGCACCGAGTCGAGGGTCCTCATCGATCACGGGATCACCGAGATCACGCTGACCCAGTTCCGGATGTTCTTCGGTTTCCTGAGCATGGGCGTGGCCCTGGCCGTCTTCCGGCGCGACCTGCTCAGGGTCGGACGGCGTGAGGTGCCCGGGCTCATCGGCTTCGGGCTGTCCCTGGCCCTGGTCATCTACTGCTACTCCATGGCCATCGCCCGGCTCCCCCTGGCCGTCGCTCTCGTGCTTCAGTTCAGCGCCGCGGCCTGGCTCACCCTCGCCGACGCCGTACGCCGGCGCCGGCGGCCCCCGTTGAACGTCCCGGTGGCGCTCGCCCTCACGCTCGGGGGCGTCGTCCTGATGGTGGGCGTCAGCGGCTCCGAGCTGGGCGCCCTGGACTCCGTCGGTCTCCTCTTCGGCCTGGCGACCACCGCCTCGTACATCGTGTACCTGCATTGCGGAAGGCAGGTCGGGAAGACGGTGCCGGCCGCGACCTCCACCACGTACGGGGCTCTGGTCGCGGCCGTCGCCTGGACGTTCGTCCAGCCGCCCTGGCAGATCGCATCCGCGGCGTGGCAGCCGTCGAACCTGGTGCCACTGGTCCTGATCGGGGTGATCGGCATGGCCATTCCGTTCGCCCTGATCCTCGCGGCGCTGCGCCGCACCGGTCCGGAGCGGGTCGGAATGCTCAGCACCTTCGAGATCGTGGCCACCAGTGCCATCGCCTATGTGTGGCTCGGGCAGACACTGTCCCCGCAGCAGTGCGCCGGATGCCTCCTGGTGGTCGTGGGTGTGGCTGTCTGCAGCTACTACTCCCGCCCGGAGCCGGTGGCTCCCGCCGGCGCGGCCCGGGAACCGTCCCACGGCGGTGCGGTCGGCGGTGAGGGTGAGTCCGTCACACCCACGGCTGTGCCGGACGTCCGGACGGCCACATGACCGGCACATGACCGGCACATGACCGTGACGGCCGACACGGGGACAGGGCCATTAGCCCGACGCCGAACTTCGCTGCTCGATACCTACTCAATTTCGGCCAGAATTTGGAACATCTCACCACTCTGGATGTCTGACATTTATTGTGGCTGCGGCAAGTTCAAGCCTCGGTACGTGCGACTGAGGTCGGCCGGCACGCCCACGGGGGGGCGATATAAGATATGCGTAAACGAGGTCATCGTCACGCCTTGGTCGCCATGCCGGCCTGAAACACCTCGCGCCCGGCAGGCGCGAGATACGGGGGCTTCCGGACCGATGTTCCGGGCGCAGGAGCAAACTTCGCAGCCTGAAGAATCGGTGATGAGCTGCAGCGGTGGAGAAAGTATCAGCCATCACGCCGTGCTCATCGCATGTCCGCGATCGAATTCGCGAGCCGGGCTTCGAACGTGTCCGCCTTCAGCGGGCCGGAAATCCACGTACACGGTTCATCCGGAATCACACCCACTTTGCCGACACATGCGACAAATGGAGGCTTTCGGCACGTTGACAAGTTAGCGAAACAACGCTCGCGTGCCCATGCGGGGCCGCGAGCAGCCATGCACACAAGGGGGAATACGCAATGCTCAAGGTGGGCCGCTCACAAACCTGGCGTCAGGAACCGGAAAGAGGTACCGCCGGTCGGCGGCAACCCGGCGGGGCGGGATCCACGGAATGATTCGGATCTCCTGCCGCGAATCCGGAATCCTCTCGGGATTGCGCCGCCATCTACGCGCCTACCGACTGCACTTTCAGGCCGAACGGGAGAGCGCGCGCCTGATCGCCTCCATGCCTCTCCCGGACCCCTTCGACTTCGATCAGCTGGTCGGGAACATCGCGGAGGCCAGCGGTCGGCAGATCGTCATGAAGCCGATCCCCGACCACCTGACCGGACTCGACGGCGTGTGCGGCCTCCTGGTCAAGCACGACACGCGTCCGGTCGACCTGATCCTCCACCACAAGGGATGCTCGCCGCCCCATGAACTCGCCCTGAAGATGCACCAGTTGGTGCACCTCTGGGCCGGGGACAACACCCGCACGGTCAGATCCCCCGACACCTTGCCGGCGCCAGGGGCGATGCCCGGCGGAGGGCTCTCGACGACCGGGCTCCCGGACCACGACGCGCTCATCGAACTGCGCGCCGACACTGTGGCGCGGCTCATCGGTCAGAGGGGCACGCGCCGGGCCGCCGGTGAGGGCCGGTCACCGCGCGACGTCCCGCACCGTGGCGGAGCCCCCGCCCGGCTGTGAAGCCCGGCAGTCGCCGACCGGACCGGTTACGCCGAGTGCCCCTTCTCGTCATCGGCCAAGATCTCTCCCATCGTCTCACCGATGAAGTCGCGGAGCTGGTCCCAGGACTCCTTGGGCATGTCCTGGCCCGCACCCCGCGCGACCATCACGGTGAACCTGTTGCGCATGGCCAGGGTTGAGAGGATCAAGGCGTCGACCTCCGGATCGTCCTGCCGGAAGTAGACCGGCGGCACGTCGAAGGCGAGCGCCAGGGCGTCGAGGGTGCCCTCCTCCGGTTCGGCGACCTCGCCGGCCCGCAGTGCCCGGACCGTCGCCTCGGTGAGCACCGCCCCGCCGCTCTTCCGGTTCCCCTCGGACGCGAGGTGCGCGTCCGAGGGTGCCACCCCTCCGTAGACCTCGGTGCGCAGCGACTCCAACTTGCGGGCCACGCGGGCGCCGGCGGCCGACGGCGCCTCCTCCGGCGCTTCGGGCTGCCCGAAAGAACGCCGCTGCGCGGCGAGCAGTTCGGCGCGGGTCACGTTGTAGGCGGCGGCCAGCGCCGTCACCGCCTGGTCGGACAGTGGCCGCTTGCCCTGTTCGGCGGCCCTGACCGGCATGGGGGAGGAGGTGTTGGTGTAGCACGCCGTGTCCGACTGGGTCATCCCTGCGTCGCACCGCAGGTCGGAGAGATTCGGTGATTCGGTGCGCGGAAAGAGTTCATTCAGATCGGCGCCCAGGAATGCGGCGATCGCCGGCAATCGCTCCGGGGGAGGAGCTGCCAAGCTGTTCTCCCAGCGGTAGACGGCATTCACTTTCACGTGAAGCCCCTCGGCCAGAGTGGCCTGCGACATTCGTTTGATGACGCGGCGGTCACGCAACTTTCCGCCGTCGAAGACACGGTCGGGCATAGGCATGCTCCACAAGGTGAGGGTTTGAAGGGATTCTAGTGCCCATCCGGGGGAAATCTTGGCATCCGAGATATCGGAATGAGCTCGTATCCGGCACCGGAGTCCCGCCCGCTCCCGAGAACGTCGCCCACCCCGCGCCCTGCTTGTCATGGTTTTTCCATGTTTACTCATCTTTTTTTGGGGTCGCCGCACATCTCCCGAGAGGGGCGGTGAGGTGTCGGGCCATCCTCGAGCGATCCAGGAACGCTTGACTGGATCATCGGAAGTAGATAAATTCAGCTTCAGGCGATCCGGGGGTGATCGTCAAGTCGAACTGCAGCCCCCCACCTCGGGGTTCGGGGAGGTGGCGCGAGCCAGGGGGTGCCTCCTCCTGGGTCTCCGGGCATCGTGTCCGCGAACCAACCGCACTGCGCTCCGCACCGAAGGTGCGACAACGCCGGATCCTCTCGAGTGTTGTGGCCGACGGTCCTCCGTTCCTCGTGCTATCCGTCCGACCGCCTCCGGCAAATTCTGGCGGCGTTGCCGAAACTTCCGCACATCTGCATCCGGCAGAACGCGGCGGCCCCTGTCCGCTTGAATTCGGTGGGGCCGGCGGAATTTGCCGTGCGTGCTCCCGTCCCGCTTTCCGATTTAGCGCACCCGCGCATTCTTCTCGATGTCGTCACAGGAGGCGATCTGTCATGCCCACGATCTCCGTCGGTAACTCGCGTATCCACTACACCGTGACCGGCGAGGGTCCGGCCCTGCTGTTGGTGCACGGCGTGGGCAAGGGTGGCCAGGTCACCTTCGGTCACCTCGTCGAGGAGTTCGCCCGCCGCAACACCGTCATCCTTCCCGAGCTGTCCGGCAGTGAGACCGCTGAGGACGACGGCACGCCGCTGACCGTCGAGCAGCTCGCCGACGAGGTCGCCGCCGTGATCGAGCACGCCGGCCTCGGCCCCGTGGACCTGGTGGGGTTCTCGCTCGGTGGGGCCATCGTCGCCGCCACCGCCGCCCTCCACCCCGAGCTTGTCCGCCGCCTGATCCCCGTCGGCGGCCTGGTCAAGTCCGACCTCTACATCCAGAACCTGATCGGTTTGACCTTGAGTCAGAAGCATGACCCGCACGCCTTCGGCCGCGTGCTCAGCACCACCGCCTTCAGCCCGCGCTTCATCCGCAGCCAGCCCAGCCTGAGCGACGTGGAGAACCTCGGCTCCGAGCTGAGCCCCTCGAGCGGCCGTATCCGCCAGCTCGAGCTGCTCGTCCAGGTGGACATCCGCGACCTGGTCGGGAAGGTGCAGGCCGAGACCCTCGTCCTGGCCCCGTACCCGGACGCCGCGGTGCCGGCCGAGCACTCCCGTGAGCTGGCCGCCGCCATCCCGAACTCCTCCTACACCGAGATCGACAGCGGCCACATGGTGATCTTCGAGAAGCCGGTCGAGTTCGTGAAGTTGGTCCAGGACTTCCTCCACAAGGCCTGAGGCCCGCCGAGCACGACCCGAAACGGCTGTTCACCACCATCCCGGGCGCGGCCCCGCCGTATGCGGCGGTCGCGTGGCCGCGCCCGACCAACCACCCGCGGAGCGCACTCCGCAGCGATTCCAGGAGGAATCATGGCCAAGATCCTGCTTGCCGTCAGCAGCCACGAGACCTTGGGGGACACCGGCAACCGGACGGGCTACAGCGTCTCCGAGGCGGCCCACCCCTACAACGTCTTCATCGGCGCCGGCCACGAGGTCGACTTCGTCTCCGTGCTCGGCGGCGAGCCGCCGGCCGTCGTCTTCGACGGCGAGGAGAACGACCCCGAGATCATCGGCTTCCTGGCCGACGAGACCGTCAAGGGCAAGCTCGTGGCGACCCGCCGGGCGGCCGACGTCGACCCCTACGAGTACTCCGCGATCTTCTACGTCGGCGGCCACGGAGCCATGTGGGACTTCCCCGACTCCCCGGACCTGGCCCGCATCGCCATGGACATCCACGGCCGCGGCGGGGTCGTCTCCGCCGTCTGCCACGGCCCGGCCGCCCTCGTCGACCTGCGCCTGCCGGACGGCACCCACCTCGTGCGCGGCAAGCGCGTCGCCTCCTTCAGCAACGAGGAGGAGAACTCGCTGGGCCTCGTCGAGGTCATGCCCTTCCTCCTCGAGGACCGGCTGAAGGAGACCGGGGCGCTGCACACCAAGGCGCCCATGTACGAGCCCCACACGCAGAGCGACGGCCGGGTCATCACGGGGCAGAACCCCGCCTCCGCCGCCCCCGTGGCGCGGCTCGTCGTCGCCGAGCTCGCCCGGGCCGCCGCCGCCCGCTGAGGCGGTCCCCCGTTCCACCGCCGTCGTCACCGGACGAATCCCATGTGCAGATGGCCCCGGCTCGGACCGCCGCGGCCCAAGGAGGCAGACATGTACGGCTTGATCCAGGTTGCGGGCGTCATCGACCAGTCCGAGGCCGACCTCATCATCGAGGAGGGCGCGGACTGGCTCGGCTTCGCCCTGCGCCTTCCCGCCAAGAACGAGGACCTGTCGGAGGCCGAGGCCGCCGCCATCGTCAAGGCGATCCAGCCCGACAACAAGGGCGTCATCATCACCTACCTGACCGATGCCGACGAGATCGCCGCCTTCTGCGCCGAGATGGGTGTCGGCGCGATCCAGCTCCACGGCGACGTGCTCCCCGCCGAGCTGCGCCGGTTGCGCATCCTGGCCCCGGACCTCTACGTCCTCAAGAGCCTCGTGGTGAAGACGGACAACATCGACGAGCTCCGCGAGGTCGTCGAGACCTCTGCCGAGTGGGTCGACATGTTCATCACCGACAGCTTCAACCCGGCCACCGGAGCCAAGGGGGCGACCGGGCTGACCCACGACTGGGCCGTCAGCGCCGAGCTCGTCCGGATCTCCCCCAAGCCCCTGATGCTGGCCGGCGGGCTCACCCCGGAGAACGTCGGGGCGGCCATCGAGGCCGTCCGCCCCGCCGCCGTGGATTCGCACACCGGCCTGGAGGACCCCACCACCCGGCGCAAGGACCGCCAGAAGGTGCGCACCTTCGTGCAGGAGGCCCGCGCCGCCTTCGACCGGGTCGCCGAGGAGGACGGGCGGAGCCAGTCCCGATGACCACGCGAACCGAGCCGCTCCGAGGCGTGACCCACCTCCTGCCCCAGACCAACCGGCTGCGCGCACTGCACTCGGTCGTCCGTGACCGCGAGGCCAGGCGGGAGGACTTCGTCCCCGCTTCCAACCGGATCATCCGCGGGCTCCTCGACGCCGCGCTGGACCTGCTCCCCTACGAGCCCCGTGACGTCCGCACCCCGGTCGGCCGGACCTACCACGGCCTCTCCCTGGCTTCCCAGGTCTACGGCGTCTCCATCGCCCGGGCCGGCGACAGCATGGAGTCCGAGCTGCGCGTGATGGCGCCGGAGACCCGCCTGGGCAAGATCCTGATCCAGCGGGACAAGGTCACCAAACTCCCGCACCTGCACTACGCGGCGCTGCCCGCCGGGATCGACCGGGGCCACGTGCTGCTCCTCGACCCCATGCTCGCCACCGGCGGCACCGCGCTGGCCGCGATCGGCGTGCTCCTCGACCACGGCGTGCCCGAGGAGCACATCGTCTTCGTGAACCTGCTCTCCGCCCCCGAAGGGATCAAGGTCGTCCACGACCGTCATCCCGGGGTGCGGATCGTGACCTCCTCCATCGAGGAGCGCCTCAACGAGCACGCGTTCATGCTTCCCGGCATCGGTGATTTCGGTGACCGCTACTTCGGGACCGACACCCCGGCGTGAGCGCCCGCCCGTCGGAGCGGGCGGGGCTCCGCGCCACTGGAACCCGCCCCTCCGGCCCTTCGCCCATCACACTAAGGAGCACTCCCCGTGTCCACCGCCGACACATCCTCGTCGACGACGAAGATCTCGATCGTCTATTACTCGGGCACCGGCAACATCCACAAGCTCGCCGTGGGCGCCGAGGAGGCTGCCGCCAAGACCGGCGCCGAAGTCCGGCTGCGCCGGGTCCCCGAGTACGTCGAGGCTTCCCTGGCACCCGAGTTCACCGAGTGGACCGAGGCGTGGAGCGAGAACGCCGAGGCCATCGCGCACATTCACACCGCCACCGCCGATGACCTCGACTGGGCCGACGCGATCCTGCTCGGCGGCCCAGGCCGGTTCGGCATGATCGCTGCGCCGCTCAAGCACTTCATCGATCTCGCCTGGCCCCTCAACGCGCGCGGTGGCCTGTCGGGCAAGGTCATGTCGTCGTTCACCTCGACGGGCGCCCCGCACGGCGGCCAGGAAGCGACGATCCTGTCGCTGAACACCGTCTTCTACCACTGGGGCGGGATCATCGTGCCGCCCGGTATCACCGACGACATCATGACGGCTCCCAGCAACGGCAACCCCTACGGCGTCAGCTCCGTCTCCGGTCGGCAGGCGATTCCGGGCCGACTGGCGGAGAACGTCACCGAGGACAACCTCGCCGCCATCGCCTACCAGACCCGCCGCATGGTCGAGGTCGCCGACGCCCTGCGAAGGGGCAGGACCGCCGACGCGGACCGGTGACCACCCGTCGGCACCTCGGCACGGCCACGGAACATTCGGCTGGTCCCCACACCGGCCGAGTGTCCGTCACGGGCGGGTGACCACCGGAACCCGCCCGCCACACGGCATATACGCACACCCAGGGGGATTCACATGACCACCGACGCGTCCGGCCGGACCCCGGCCACCCGCCTGTCGTTACCCGAACTGCTCCTGCACACAGCCGCCGAACGCCCGGACGACACGGCGGTGATCAGCGGCGACGAGCACGTGACCTTCGCCGGACTGGTGGGGCGAAGCCGAGGACTGGCCGGACATCTACGGGACCTCGGCGTGACCGCCGACCAGTGTGTGGGGCTGTTCACCGAGCCCTCGGCCGACCTGATGATCGGGGTGTGGGGCATCCTGTTCGCGGGCGGCGCCTACCTGCCGCTCGCGCCGGAGTACCCCGAAGAGCGTCTGCGGTACATGATCGAGCACTCGGGCGCGAAGGTGATCGTCGCCCAGGGCCACCTCGTCGAGCGCCTGGCCGCGCTGGCCCCTGCGGACACCGTGATCGTCCGGGTCGAGGACGCCTGCAGGAGCACCCCCGGCGCCGACGTCGACATCGCCCCCGACTCACTGGCCTACGTCATCTACACCTCGGGCAGCACCGGCCGGCCCAAGGGCGTCATGATCGAGCACCGGAGCATCGCCCATCAGATGTCCTGGCTGCGGACCGCCCACGGCATCGACCGCACCCGGGTCATCCTGCAGAAGACGCCGGTCAGCTTCGACGCCGCCCAGTGGGAGATCCTCGCCCCGGCCATCGGTGCCGTCGTCGTGATCGGCGGCGCCGGCATCCACCGGGACGCCGAACGGCTGGTGCACGCGATCAAGACCCATGCCGTGACCACCCTCCAGTGCGTCCCGACCCTGCTCCAAGCGCTGCTGGACACGGAGGGGTTCGACTCCTGCGTCTCGCTGGAGCACATCTTCACGGGCGGCGAGGCCCTCTCCAAGCCCCTGGCCCGCACCTGCCTGGAGACCCTCCCCGGGTGCGACCTGATCAACCTCTACGGGCCGACCGAGTGCACGATCAACTCGTCGTCCTTCACCGTCGCCGAGGCCACCGTCGGCGACGGCCCCAACTCGATCTCCATCGGCGCCCCGGTCGACTCCACCGAGTACCACATCCTCGGCCCCGACCTCACCGAACTGGCAGTGGGCGAGGTCGGCGAGCTGTACATCGGCGGCGTCCAGGTCGGGCGCGGCTACCTGCACCGGCCCGACCTGACCGAGCAGCGTTTCACGGACAACCCGTTCGGTCCCGGGCGGCTCTTCCGGACCGGGGACCTGGCCTGCTGGAACGCCGACGGCACCGTCCAGTTCACCGGCCGCGCCGACAACCAGGTCAAGCTGCGCGGGTTCCGTGTGGAGCTCGACGAGATCAGGCTCGCCATCGAGACCCACGACTGGGTCCGGCATGCGGCCGTGCTGGTCAAGGGCGACCCGAGGACAGGCTTCCAGAACCTGATCGCCTGCGTCGAACTCGACCCGAAGGAAGCCGCCCTGATGGACCAGGGGAGCCACGGCGCGCACCACCAGTCCAAGGAGAGCAAGCTCCAGGTCAAGGCCCAGTTGTCGAACCCGGGCATCCGGTCCGGCGCCGAGCTCGCCGGCCTGCCCGTCCTCGACCTGCCCGGTCGGACGGCCACGCCGGCCCAGCGCGGCCTCGCCTTCGCCCGCAAGACCTACCGCTTCTACGAGGGCGGCGCTCCGGTGTCGGAGGCCGACCTGCTGAAGCTGCTGTCCCGCCGGCCCACAGCCCTGCGAGGGCGGGAGCTCGCGGAGCTGGACACCGGCGAACTCGGCGCGATCCTGCGCAACCTCGGGCAGCACCTGAGCCCGGAGCGGCTGCTCCCCAAGTACGCCTACGCCTCGCCCGGTTCCCTCTACGCCACCCAGCTGTACCTGGAGATCACCGGCTTCCCGGGAATCCGCTCGGGAATCCACTACCACCACCCGATCAACCATCAGCTGGTGCTGATCTCCGAGACCCCCGAGACGGAGGCCGTGGCCGGCGGTCCCCGGATCCGGGCCCACTTCCTGGGCCGCCGCGGTGCCATCGAGCCCGTCTACAAGAAGAACATCAGGGAGGTCCTGGAGATCGAGGCCGGCCACATGGTCGGACTCCTCGAGGAGGTCCTGCCCCTGTACGGCCTCGACATCGAAGCCGCCCCGTTCGTCCCGGAGGCCAAGGCGGGGCTGCGGGTCGCCGACGAGGACCACTACCTCGGAGCCTTCGACTGGGTGCCCTACCGGGGTCCCCGCACGGACGAGGACGTCGACCTGTACGTCCAGGTCCATCCCGGCAGGGGGCTGGACCGGCCGTCCGGACAGTACCTCTGGGAGGGCGGCCGGATGCGCCTCGTCTCCCGCGAGCTGATCCTGCGCAAGCAGGTCATCGCGATCAACCAGGCGGTCTACGACCGGGCGGGCTTCGGAGTCTCGGTGATCAGCCGCAGCCCGCAGGAGTGGCGGCGCTACATCGACCTCGGCCGCACGCTCCAGCGCCTGTCGATGAACGACCTCGACATCGGCTTCATGTCCGCGGGCTACAGCTCGCAGGGCGGCGACGACCTGCCCTCCGCCCGGCGGATGGACGGCATCCTGCGCGAGCTCGGCCGGCCCGGCGGCGCCTCGTACTTCTCCGTCGGCGGCCGGGTGAGCCAGGAGCAGCGCCGGCACGAAGGCATGCGGGAGGACGTGGTCCACATGCGGGGGCCGGCGGAACTGATCCGCGACGACCTCGTCAACTACCTGCCGGACTACATGATCCCGAACAAGGTGGTCGTCCTCGACGCTCTGCCGACCACCGCCAACGGCAAGATCGACCTCAAGGCTCTCGCCGCCTCCGACAAGGTGGACGTGGGGGCGGCCGACCGTCCCTTCGTGGCCCCCCGGGACGAGACCGAACGCCGCGTCGCCGCGCTGTGGAAGCAGGCGATGAAGCAGGAGAGCGTCTCCGTGCAGGACGACTTCTTCGCCTGCGGCGGCAACTCGCTGCTCGCCGTCGGCCTGATCAACCGGATCAACCGGACGTTCGGGGCCGACCTGCCGCTCGAGGCCATATTCACCTCGCCGACCGTGGAGGGACTGGCCCGCCGGATCGCCGGCGGGCCGACGGGCGAAACCTCGCGCCTGGTCCCCTTGAAGCAGGAGGGCTCCGGACGCCCCATCCACTGCTGGCCCGGTCTGGGCGGCTACCCGATGAACCTGCGGCTACTGGGCGAGCGGCTGGGCACGGACCGGCCGTTCTTCGGGGTGCAGGCGCACGGGATCAACGCGGGCGAGGCGCCGTACAGGACGATCCGGGAGATGGCGGCCGAGGACGTGAAGGCCATCACGAGCCGGCAGCCGGAGGGGCCCTACACGGTGTGGGGGTACTCCTTCGGAGCCCGGGTCGCCTTCGAGGCCGCGTACCAGCTGGAGGCGGCCGGCCACAGCGTCGACCACGTCTTCCTGATCGCCCCCGGCTCACCCAAGGTCCGCACGGACGGCGCGGCGGGCGAGGAGCGTGTCGCCACCTACGCCAACAGGGCCTACGTGGCGATCCTGCTGTCGGTCTTCACGGGCACGATCAGCAGTCCCCTGCTGGAGAAGTGCCTCGCCGCGGCCAAGGACGACGAGAGTTTCGCCGGTTTCATCAGCGACAACCTCCCGAACCTCGACATCGACCTGGTGCGCCGGATCGTCCAGGTCGTCGGGACGACCTTCGAGTTCAGCTACACCTTCCGCGAACTGCGGGAACGACGGATCTCGGCGCCCATCACCATCTTCAAGGCGCAGGGGGACGAGTACTCGTTCCTCGACGGCAGCAGCGGCTACTCCTCCGCCCCGCCGACCGTCGTCGAGTTGGAGGCCGACCACTATTCCCTGCTCAGGGCACCGGACATCGACGAGCTCGCGACGGCCATCCGCCGGCGCCTGAACATCCGGAAGGACACCGTCATGCCGCACGTCAACATCAAGCACTTTCCGATGGCACTCAGCGACGAGCAACAGTCGGAGCTGGTGTCGGCGGTGACCAAGGCGGTCACCGACGCCTTCGGCTGCGACGAGGGGGTGGTGTCGATCGCGGTCGAGTCGATCGAGGAGGAGCTCTGGAACGACGAGGTCTACATCCCGGAGATCGTCAACCGCAGACACATCCTCGGCAAGGTACCGAACTACGGCCCCGACACCCACTGAAGAGACGGCTGTGACCACTACGACCTCCGTTCCCCACAAGGACATCCCGCTCGTCTTCAGTGCCGAGGTGGCCGACGCGCTGCACGAAGGCCGCCCGGTCGTGGCACTGGAGTCCAACGTCATCACCCACGGCCTGCCCTACCCGGACAACGCCGCGACCGCCCGGAAGGTCGAGGAGGCCGTCCGCGCGGGCGGCTCGGTCCCGGCCACGATCGCCGTGGAGAGCGGCAGGATCGTGGTCGGCATGACCGACGCCGACATCGACCGGTTCGCCTCGACGCCGGGCATCCCCAAGGTCAGCAGCCGGGACATGCCGGTCGTCCTCGCCCAGGGCCGGATGGGCGCACTGACGGTCGCTTCCTCGCTGGTGGCGGCCGAGCTCGCCGGTATCGCGTTCTTCTCCTCGGCCGGCATCGGCGGGGTGCACCGGGGCGCGGACACGACCATGGACGTGTCCTCCGACCTGATCCAGTTCACGCGCTCCAAGGTCGCGGTGGTGTGCGCCGGCGGGAAGAAGATCCTGGACCTCGGCCTGACGCTGGAGTACCTGGAGACCCATTGCGTACCGGTGGTCTCGTACCGGTCGGACGACTTCCCCGCCTTCTACTGCGTGTCCAGCGGCTTCCGCAGCCCGGTGAGGCTGGACGACGACGAGGTGATCGCCCGGTCGATCGAGAACCACTGGGCGCTGGGCAACAACAGCTCGTTCCTGATCACCACGCCGGTCCGGCCGGAGGAGGCGATCGACAGCGACGAGGTCGACGCCGCGATCACCGAGGCCGTGGCCGCCGCCGACCGGGACGGCGTCCGGGGCCAGGCGCTCACGAAGTACCTGATGCGTGCGGTGGACGCGGCTACGGAAGGCCGCTCGTCCAAGGCCAACATGGCCGTGCTCATCAGCACGGCCGAGGTCGGC
Organism: Streptomyces sp. NPDC054932; assembly: GCF_053610205.1. Taxonomy (NCBI): domain Bacteria; kingdom Bacillati; phylum Actinomycetota; class Actinomycetes; order Kitasatosporales; family Streptomycetaceae; genus Streptomyces; species Streptomyces sp. NPDC054932. Next base: position 28,450 of record NZ_JBSGXU010000101.1, read on the forward strand.
GGCCGGCTGGCCGCAGCGCACGCCCGGCTCCGCGCCGGGTCCCGGCCCGTCTGACAGACCCCTACCACCCCACCGACCCAGCGCGTTCCCTCGCGTCACGACACACGAATGGATACGACATCATGACGAAGCTCGACCACCAGTCCACGTCCGCAGCCGAGTCCTACCGTCCGCTCGTCTCCTCGGAACGGGTGAAGGAGATCGAAGGACTGCGCCAGGTCATGTCGTCGCTGGGCGGCGGCGAGGAGGGCGAGCAGACCCACCCGTTCCTGGGCCTCACCCTGCGGGTCCCCTCGCAGGTCATGACCCCCTGCCCCGTGTCCCCGATGCTCGGCGGCGCGGTCTTCGCCGAGGTCGAACCGGGTGACCGCGTCCTCGACATGGGCACGGGCAGCGGTTCGCTGGCCCTGATAGCCGCCAAGAAGGGCGCCGATGTCCTGGCGGTGGACCTCAACCCGCACGCCGTGGCCGCCGTCCGTGTCAACGCGGAGCTGAACCAGGTCGCCGACCGCGTCGAGTCGCGCGAGAGCGACATCTTCAACGCGGTCGACGGCCGCTTCGACCTGATCGTCTTCAACCCGCCGTTCCAGTGGTTCGCCGCCACCGACTACGCGGACGTCGCGGGCACCGACGCCGGCTACCAGGCGCTGACCCGCTTCTTCCGCGAGGCCCGCGCCCACCTGACGGAGAAGGGCCGCATGATCCTCTTCTTCAGCACCATGGGTGACGTGGAGTACTTCGAGAAGCTCGTGGCCGACGAGGGCTTCGACCACGAGGTGGTCTTCTCCACCACCCGGCCCGTCTTCGACGTGCCGGTCGAGTTCACCGTGCACCGCCTGTCCTGATCGCGGACACCCGCCGGGGCCTCCTCACCGGGGAGGCCCCGGCCCGGCGCAGGCCGCGCCGGTCCCGCCGGTCCCCATGCCGGTCCCCATCCACGCACGTCCGTACGAAAGGAGCGTCACGCCGTGTCCCAACGTCTGTTCACCTCCGAATCGGTGACCGAGGGCCATCCCGACAAGATCGCCGACCGGATCAGCGACACCGTCCTCGACGCCCTGCTGGCCCAGGACCCGCGGTCCCGGGTGGCGGTGGAAACCCTGATCACCACCGGCCAGGTGCATGTGGCCGGCGAGGTGACCACTTCCGCCTGGGCCGACATCCCCGCGCTGGTGCGCGAGGCAGTCCTGGAGATCGGCTACGACTCGTCCGCGAAGGGATTCGACGGCGCCTCCTGCGGCGTCTCGGTCTCCATCGGCGCGCAGTCCCCGGACATCGCCCAGGGCGTCGACACCGCCTACGAGAGCCGGGTGGAGGGCGAGGAGGACGAGCTGGACCGGCAGGGCGCCGGCGACCAGGGGCTGATGTTCGGCTACGCCTGCGACGAGACCCCGAACCTGATGCCGCTGCCGATCGAGGTGGCGCACCGGCTGTCGCGCCGGCTCACCGAGGTCCGCAAGGACGGGACGGTCTCGTACCTGCGTCCCGACGGCAAGACCCAGGTGACCATCGAGTACGACGGTGACACCCCGGTCCGCCTGGACACGGTGGTGGTCTCCACGCAGCACGCGAGCGCCATCGACCTCGACGCCCTGCTGACCCCCGACATACGCCGGCACGTGGTGGAGTACGTGCTGGCCGGACTGGTGGAGGACGGCATCAAGCTGGACACCGCCGGCTACCGGCTGCTGGTGAACCCGACCGGCCGCTTCGAGATCGGCGGCCCCATGGGCGACGCCGGCCTCACCGGCCGCAAGATCATCATCGACACCTACGGCGGCATGGCCCGCCACGGCGGCGGCGC
>NZ_JBSGXU010000102.1:0-30076 GCF_053610205.1 Streptomyces sp. NPDC054932
TGAAGGGCGAGCTCGGCCCGATGGACGGCGACGGCGAGGGCGACGACAACGCCCGCGTCCTGCGCTACATCGCCAAGCTCACCATCAACCCGGCCATCGCCCACGGCCTCGCGCACGAGATCGGCTCCATCGAGGTCGGCAAACTCGCCGACATCGTCCTGTGGCGCCCCCCGTTCTTCGGCGCCAAGCCGCAGCTCGTCCTCAAGTCGGGCTTCCCGGCGTACGGGGTCACCGGCGACCCCAACGCCGCGACCGACTGCTGTGAACCGCTCGTCCTCGGCCCCCTCTTCGGCGCGCACGGCGCGGCGCCCGCCGACCTCTCGGTCGCCTTCGTCAGCGGCGCCGCCGCCGAGTCCGGATCCGCCGGCGTCATGGCCACCCGGCGGCGCCGGGTCGCCGTACGCGGCACGCGCGGCATCGGGCCGAAGGACATGGTCGGCAACGCCCGCCTGGGTGCGGTCGACGTGAACGCCCGGACCGGGCTCGTGACGCTCGACGGCGAGCCCCTGCGCTCCGAGCCGGCCCAGCAGGTCTCCCTGAACCGGCTCTACTTCCTCTAGCCGCTTCCTCCACTCCTCCTCCGCTCCCGTCCTCGCCCCACACCTTCACTCTTGACTGAATTTTCAGTCGAGTGGAAGACTCCACCCACGCAAGAAATGAGACGTCTGATGACCGAATTCCGTATGCCCGCCGAGTGGTCCCAGCACGACGGCTGCCTGATGGCCTGGCCCACCCGCGAGGAGCTGTGGGGCAGCGTGCTCGCCGACGTGAAGGAGGAGTACGCGAACGTCGCCCGCGCCATCGCCGCCTTCGAGCCCGTGACGATGGTCGCCCCGCCCGGCTTCGGCGAGGACGCCCGCGCACGGTGCGGCGACGGCGTCACCGTCATCGAGCTGCCGCTCGACGACTCCTGGTTCCGCGACTCCGCCCCGCTCTTCGTGCTCGACGGCGACGGCAACCGCGCCGGAGTGGACTTCCGCTTCAACGCCTGGGGACGCAAGCACCACCCGTTCGACGCCGACGACCGGATCAGCGGCCTGCTGCTGGAGCACCTCGGTGTCGACCGCATCCCCTCCGGCATGATCCTCGAAGGCGGGGCCATCACCGTCGACGGCGAGGGCACGCTGATCACCACCGAGCAGTGCCTCCTGCACCCCAACCGCAACCCCGGCATGAGCCGCGACCAGATCGAGGCCGAGCTGAAGTCCCGGCTCGGCGTCACCAAGGTCGTCTGGCTCCCGTACGGCGGCCTGCTCGACACCGAGACCGACGGACACGTCGACGGTGTCTGCGCCTTCGCCGCCCCCGGCACGGTCGTCATCTCCCTGCCCGCCGACCCGGACCACCCCGACCACGCCCGGATGCGCGCCAACCGTGCGGTGCTGGAGGCCACCACCGACGCCCGCGGCCGCCGCCTGGAGATCATCGAGGTGCCGCAGACGGCCTTCGCCGACGTGGCCGACGGCGAGATCGAGGTCTCGTACCTCAACTACTACGTCGCCAACGGCGGCGTCGTCGTCCCGGTGGCCGGTGTGCCCCAGGACGAGGAGGCCCTCGCCGTGATCGCCACGGCCTACCCGGGCCGCAAGGTCGTCGGGGTACGGGCGCTCGCCATCGCGTTCGGCGGCGGCGGCGTCCACTGCATCACCCAGCAGATCCCCGCAGTGCGGACCGCCGTCTGACCCGGGAAACCGGCCGCTCCCGGCGGACCGCTCCGGCGGTCCGCCCGCTCCTCCCCCCGCATCCCTCACGGAATAGAGAGCGCGACGATGACCACCACCCCGCCCCGCACCGGCAGACGCTTCCGCGGCCGACGCGGCCGGCTCAGCCCCGTTGCCGCGGCCGCGACCGCCGCCCTGACGTCCGTCTCCCTGCTAGCGGCCTGCTCCGGCCCGCCGAAGGAGAAGGCCGGCGGCGTCACCGACGTCAGGCTGTCGGTCTCCACGCCCGAGGCACGCGGCGAGATCGACTCGTTCACCTGGGCCGTCTACGCCGAACCGCCCACCCTCGACTACACGGTGGCCTTCGACTACCCGCAGAACACCGTCCTGTCCAACGTGTGCGAGAGCCTGATGCGCTGGACCCCCGGCCTCACCACGGAGCCCGGCCTCGCCCAGAAGGCGTCCAACCCGGACCCCACCACCTGGGTCTACGACCTGCGCCCCGGCGTCCGCTTCCACGACGGCAAGGAGATGACCGCCGACGACGTGGTCTTCAGCCTCGGCCGCCAGACGGACCCCGACAACGCCGCCGCCTGGGCCCAGGTGTTCCAGAACGTCGCCTCGATCACCAAGAGCGGCCCGCTGCAGGTCACCGTCAAGCTCAACAAGCCCGACTCGCAGTTCCCCCAGTACATGGCCACCGCCGCCGGAGTGGTCGCCTCCAAGGCCGCCGTCGAGGCGGCCGGCAAGGACTACGGCACCACGGGCGGCCTCGGCTGCACCGGCCCCTTCAAGCTCGGTACCTGGAACAAGGGCCAGTCGATCGAGCTGGAGCGCTTCGACGGCTACTGGGGCACCAAGGCCAAGTCGAAGAAGGCCGTCTTCCGTGTCCTGACCGACCCCTCCGCCCGGACGAACGCCATGCTCAGCGGGGAGGCCGACGGCGGCTACCTGATCCCCACCGAGAGCTACGCCCGCCTGAAGAACAGCGGCACCGGCACCCTCTACTTCGGCGAGGGCCTGAGCACGGTCAACGTCAACGTCACCAACATGCAGGGCCCGCTCGGTGACATCCGCGTCCGCCGGGCGCTGTCCCTGGCGCTGGACCGCTCCGGCTTCGTCAAGGCCGGCCTCGGCGGGGCGGGCACCGTCACCAACTCCCTCACCACCCGCGCCGCCTGGGCCGCCGCCCCCGAGCGCACCCTGAAGACCGCCTTCGACAGCCTGCCGCCCACCGGCCAGGACATCGAAAAGGCCAAGGCACTGGTCAAGGAGGCCGGCGCCACCGGCAAGACCCTGACCGTGGCCACCAGCTCCATCGGCCAGGACGTCTCCCTGCTCGCCACCGCGCTCCAGGCGGCGGGCACGCAGATCGGCCTGGACATCCGGCTGAAGACGATCGCCCCGAACGCCTTCACGGCGCTGTTCACCGACCCCCAGGCGCGCGAGGGCATCGACATGTTCCCGCTCACCTACTACGACTCGATCACCGACCCGCTCGACCTGCTGCAGAACTTCAAGACCGGCGCGTACATGAACTTCGCCGGCTACAGCGACCCCGAGTACGACCGGCTCGTCGAGCAGGCGAGCGCCGTCTACCCGACCGAGCAGCGGATGGAGATCGAGGCGAAGCTCCAGCACCACGCCTCGGAACAGCTGCTGTGGATCCCCGTCGCCGAGTGGCCCACCGCGCTGTTCATGAACAAGCGGATCACCGGCGCCCCCACCACGATCTCGTACATGTACTACCCGTGGGCCGCCGACGTGGGGGCCGCGCAGTGAGTTTCGCCAGATTCGCGCTGCGGCGGGTGGCGGAAATGGCCGCCACCCTCCTCACCGCCTCGTTCGTGGTCTTCGGGGCCCTGTACCTGGCACCGGGCAACCCGGCGAGCTTCCTGCTCGCCGGCCGCTCGGCCTCCCCGGAGGCCCTCGCCTCGATCAACGCCCAGTACCACCTGGACGACCCCTTCCTCGTGCGGTACTTCCGGTGGCTGGGCGACGTACTGCAGGGCGACTTCGGACGGTCGATCACCTACCGCACCGACGTCTCGCGGCTGCTCGCGGACCGTCTGCCCACCACGCTGCTGCTCATCGCGATGTCGCTCGTCGTGGTCGTCGCCGTCGGGCTGTTCCTCGGCCGGGTCGCCGCCGTCCGCGGCGGGGCCACCGACTCCACCATCCTCGTCACCACGACGTTCGCCGTCGGAACCCCGTCCTTCGTCGCGGCGGTCCTGCTCCAGGGCCTCTTCGCCGTCAAGCTCGGCTGGTTCCCCAGCAGCGGTGCCGGGGACGGCGGCCTCGGGGACATGATCCGGCACCTCACGCTGCCCTCGATCGCCCTCGCGCTCTACCTGATCGGCATGCTCGCGAGGGTCACCCGCTCCGCCATGCTCGAAGCGCTCGACAGCGACCACGTCACCGTCGCCCGCAGCCGGGGCGTCCCCGAACGACAGGTCGTCCGGCGCCACGTCTTCCGCAACTCGCTGGGCACCGTACTGACCACCGGCGGCCTCATCGTCTCCACCCTGCTGGTGTGCACCATCCTGGTGGAGACGGCCTTCAGCATCGGCGGCATCGGCCAGCTCCTCGAACTGTCCACCACCACCAAGGACTTCCCGACCGTCCAGGCGATCTCCCTGATCATCGTCGCCCTCTTCATGATCGTGAACCTGATCGTGGACCTGATCCTGCCCCTGGTCGACCCCCGGGTCACCCTCGGATCGAGGAGCACCGCCGTATGACCGCCGTCCTCACCCGCCGGCCCGGCCTCTCCCGGATCCGCGCCGCCGGTTCCCCGCTCCACCTGGCCTGCCTGGTCCTCGTCACCGTCGTCGTGTTCGCCGCCCTGCTCGCACCCTGGCTCGTACCCCACGACCCCAACGCCGTCGACCTCGGCAACGCGCTGGCCGCACCCTCCGCCGCACACCCCTTCGGTGTGGACGCGGCCGGCCGGGACACCCTCTCCCGGCTGCTGCTCGGCGCCCGCACCTCCCTGCTCGGACCGCTCGGCGTCGTCGCCTTCTCCACCGTCGCCGGCATCGCCATCGGCACGGCGGCGGCCTGGCGGGGCGGCTGGATCGACTCGGTGCTCTCCCGCAGCACCGAGCTCGTCTTCGCCTTCCCCGGCATGCTGCTGGCCATCCTGATCATCTCGGTCTACGGAGAGGGGCTGCTCGCCCCGGTCATCGCCCTGGCCGTGGCCTACCTGCCCTACGTCAGCCGCCTCACCCGCTCCCTGGTCCTGGCCGAACGGGCCCGCCCGTACGTCAGCGCCTACCAGGTGCAGGGACACTCGGCGCTGCAGATCTGCCTGCGCCACATCCTGCCCAACATCGCCCCCGTCGTCCTCGCCCAGTCCACCATCAACTTCGGCTACGCCCTGATGGACCTGGCCGGACTGTCCTTCCTCGGACTCGGCGTACCCGCCCTCACCCCGGACTGGGGCCGCATGGTCTTCGACGGACAGACCGCCATCCAGCACGGCTACCCGCTGTCCGCGATCCTGCCCTGCGCCTTCATCGTGCTGACCGTGGTCGCGTTCAACGTGGTCGGGGAACGCTGGGCCGACCGTGTCGCCAGGAGAGACCGATGAAGCTCATGAAACCGGTGCACACCCTCGACATCCAGGGGCTGCGGATCACCCTGCCCGGCAGCGCCCGGCCCGTCCTCGACGGCATCGACCTCACCGTCTCCACCGGCGAGACCGTCGCCCTCGTCGGCGAGTCCGGCTCCGGCAAGAGCCTCACCTCGCGCAGCGCACTGCGGCTGCTGCCGCCCGGCGCCGTCGTCGAGGGGGCCGTCCGGGTCGAAGGCGAGGACGTCCTCACCATGGACGCCGACCGGCTGCGCACGGTACGGGCCTCCGCCGTGGCCATGGTCTTCCAGGACCCGCGCGCCGCCGTCAACCCGCTGCGCCGCATAGGGGACTTCCTCACCGAGAGCGCCACGCTGACCCGGGCGATGAGCCGGGCGGAGGCGACCGCCCGCGCCACCGAACTGCTGCGGGCCGTGGGCCTGGACGCGTCCGTGCTGCGCAAATACCCCGGCCAGGTCTCCGGCGGCATGCTCCAGCGCGTGGTGATCGCGGCGGCCCTCATGGGGGACCCCGCGCTCCTGCTGGCCGACGAGCCCACCACGGCGCTCGACGTCACCTCGCAGGCCGAGGTCATCGCACTGCTGGCCGGGCTCCGCGCACGCTTCGGCACCGGCCTGCTGTTCGTCACCCACGACCTCGACCTGGCGGCGGCCATCAGCGACCGCGTCTACGTCATGTACGCGGGCCGGATCGCCGAGAGCGGGCCCGCGGAGGCCCTCTTCGCGCACCCCCGGCACCCCTACACGGCAGCCCTGCTGGCCTCCACCCCGCGGATGGACGGCCCCCGCGGCCGGCTGGCCGCCATCGACGGCCAGCCGCCGGACCTGCGCCAGGAACTGCACGGCTGTGCCTTCGCCGCCCGCTGCCCGCTGGCCACGGAGGTCTGCGACCAGCAGGTTCCGCTACCGGTGGCCGCCCCGGGCCGGCCGGGACACCTGGCCGCCTGCCACCACAGCGACCGGCTCGAAGGGAGCACCGTCGATGCCCGCTAACGGACTTCCCGACAACGTCCTCGAGGTCACGGGGCTGCGCCGCTCCTACGGAGCCGTGCGCGCCGTGGACGACGTCTCCTTCGCCCTCCCCGAGGGCGGCTCGCTGGGGATCGTGGGGGAGTCGGGCTCCGGCAAGACCACCACCGCGCGGATCATCGTCGGCCTGGAGCGCGCCGACGCGGGCGAGGTCCTGCTCGGCGGTCGCAACCGGACCGCGCGGGGCGGGGGCCGGGGCCGCGCGCAGCGCCTGGCCCGTGCCCGTGAGGTCCAGATGGTCTTCCAGGACCCGTACCTCTCGCTCGATCCGCGCACCAGCGTCGAGGCGGCCCTGCGCGAGACCCTGCGCCTGCACTTCCCGGGCCGCGACCACACCCGGCGGATACGGGAGTTGCTCGACCAGGTGGGTCTCGGCACCCGGGCCGCCGACGCGCTGCCGCGCCGGCTGTCCGGCGGCCAGCGCCAGCGCGTCGCCATTGCACGGGCCCTGGCCGTCGAGCCGTCCGTCCTCGTCCTGGACGAGGCGGTCGCCGCGCTCGACGTCTCCGTTCAGGCGCAGATCCTCAACCTGCTCGCGGACATCAGGGAGCAGACCGGGATCGGGTACCTCTTCATCACCCACGACCTGGGCGTCGTGCGCTGCGTCACCGACGAGATCGTCGTGATGCGGCACGGCCGGATCGTCGAGGCGGGCGCCACGGCCGAGGTGCTCGCCGCGCCCCGGCATCCGTACACACGGCTGCTGCTGGAGTCGGTGCCCCGCCCGGGGTGGGACCCGGAGGCGATCGCCGCGGCCCGCCGGCTCCTTTAGGGGGCGTCTTGGCGGCGGCCGGTCACGGCCTGGCCCGGGCTCCCGCGGCGAGCGTACCGATCAGGGTCCGCAGGACCGGCTCGGTACCGCCGTCGGTGCCGAGGGAATCCATGGCCGCCAGGCCGTCCACGGCGGCGGCCACGGCCAGTCCCAGCGGGCGCGGGTCGAGGCCCCCGCCGTGCTCGTCGGCAAGCACCTGGAAGAGGGCGACGAAGCAGGCGCGCCAGCGCCGGTACTCGGCCTCCAGGCTCTCCCGGACCCGGGAGTCGTTCAACGCCTGCCAGTGGAGGGCGGAATGGAGGTGGGAGAGCTCGGCGCCCTCGGGCCGGCCGAGGAGAGCGACGACCCGCTCGGCGCGCTCGGCGAACGGTCCGGGGCCGGACACCGCCGTCTCCAGGGGCGTGATCCACTCGGGGCGGATGTCCGCGATGACCGCCAGGACGAGGTCGGTCCGGTCCTGGAAGTGGTAGTGGCACATTCCGTGCGAAACGCCGGACAGCGCCGCGACGTTGCGGGTGGTGAAGCGCTCGCTCAGCTCGCCCGCGAGCAGGGTCCGCGCGGCGGCGATCAGCCGTGCCCGGGTCTGCTCGCCCTTGGTCGAGGCCCGGGGCCGGCCGGCTCGTGCGCCGGTCCGTGCGGGGGGAGCGCTCCGCTCCCCGGAGTCCTTCGCGGTAGCTGCCATGGCGTCACTCTAACCAGCCTTTCGGACGCGACCTGGGGCTTTCCGTGATCCACCGGAATGACCTCGTCCAAACTATTGACCGAGCGCTTGGCCAGTTTTAGCTTTCCGGTCAACCCCGCTGTCCCCGCGGGGAGTTGACTCATCGGAGGACCCCCACATGAACGATCACGCAGCGAACCGGCCCGCAGGCGAGGGCATGGGCAGACGCAGATTCCTGGCAGCGGCGGGGCTCACGGCCGCCGCGGCCGCACTGGCGGCGACCGAAGGGCGGGCCGGCGCCACGGCCGCGCTCCGGCCGACCGCGGCGGGCGCCTTCCGCGTACCGATCGAGGACGTCCGGCACACCCGTACCTGGATGGCCTGGCCGGACTCCACCTCCATCTGGGGCAACACGCTCAGCGGCGTCCAGCAGGACATCGCGCTCATCGCACGCACCATCGCCAAGTACGAGCCGGTCCACATCTGTGCCAACTCCGGCAGCGCGGCCAAGGCCCGCTCGATGTGCGGTTCCACCGTCACCGTCATCAGCACCATCCCCGTCGACGACTGCTGGATGCGCGACACGGGGCCCGTCTTCCGCACCAACGGATCCGGCGGTCTGGACGCCGTCGGCCTGAACTTCAACGGCTGGGGCAAGAAGCAGGCCCACGCCCGGGACAATCTGGTCGCCGGACGGATCGCCTCCTACGTCGGCGTCCCGTTCACGGCCGCGGCCCTGGTCGGCGAGGGCGGTGCGATCGAGCAGGACGGCGCGGGCACCCTGATGGCCACCCGCAGCAGCCTGATCAACAAGAACCGCAACCCCAACAGGACGCAGGCGCAGATCGAGTCCGCGATGCTCGCCGCGTACGGAGCCTCGAAGGTCATCTGGTTCGACGGGGTGAAGGGCCAGGACATCACCGACGACCACGTCGACGCGACCTCGCGCTTCCTCGCCCCGGGCAGGGCCGCCGTCCAGATGCCCCTGGCCTCGGACAACGACGTGTACGCCAAGGACGCGCGCCAGCAGTACCAGATCCTGTCCGCGGCGACCGCCGCCGACGGCACGCGCATGGCGGTCGACCAGATCCAGGGGCCCGACTACAACAGGATCCGCTCCTCCAACCCGGACTTCCTCGCCTCCTACGCCAACTACTACCTGTGCAACGGCGCCGTCATCAGCGCCCACTTCGGCGACACCCGCGCCGACACCGCGGCGAAAGCCACCCTGGCCCGCCTCTACCCGGGCCGCACCATCGAGCAGCTCAACATCGACCGGCTCGGCACGGGCGGCGGCGGCATCCACTGCGTCACCCAGCAGCAGCCCGTGCCGTAACCGACACCCGCACCCCGCACCTGCACCCCGCACCCGCACCCGCACCCCGCACCCGCACCTGCACCGCACAAGGACCACGGGGCCGTTCCGGAGCGATCCGGAGCGGCCCTCCACCGTTTCCGGCGCCGGGACGACCGGGCAGGACGATCGGGGACGACATACCGCCATTCGGGAAAATCCTTGGACCGGGCGAAGGCCGTCGCGGGAGACTTCGGTTCCTGCAAACCTCCCACCTCACGACAGCACAGGGTTGTAATGGGAACGCCTGGATCGACCGAAGGTTCACCGGGCAGGGGCCCGGTACTCCTCGCACTTCGCTACTACGGACGGGAGTTGGCCCGCCTTCGCAGGCTGACCGCACCCGCGATGCTGCTCCCGGCGCTGGGCAACATCGGAATCAACTACATCGCGCCGCTCATCGTCGCCAAGCTAGTCGGCCGGATCGCCGGGGGCGGCAGCACCACCATCGACGCGATGCTGCCGTACGTCCTCGGCTTCGCCGGGGTCCTGCTGCTGGCCGAGGCACTGTGGCGGGTCGGGCTGCACTGCCTCAACCGCCTCGACGCCCGCGGCATCGAGCACCTCTACGTGGTCGGCATGGACGAACTGTTCGCCAAGGACGCCGCGTTCTTCCACGACAACTTCGCCGGCTCGCTGACCAAGCGGGTGCTGAGCTTCGCCTCCCGCTTCGAGGAGTTCGTCGACACCCTGACCTTCTCGGTCATGGGCAGCTTCGTACCGCTGGTGTTCGCCTCCGTGGTGCTCTGGCAGTACGACCCGCTGCTCGTGGCCGGACTCCTGATCATGATCGCCGTGACGGCACTGGGCGTGGCGCCGCTGATCCGGCGCCGCCAGGGACTCGTCGCCCAGCGCGAGGAGGCGATCGCCCGGGTCTCGGGCCACGTCGCCGACAGCCTGATGAACATGGACACCGTCCGGGCGTTCGCCGCCGAGGAACGCGAGGCCGCCGAGCACCGGTCGCGGGTCGCGGAATCGCGCCGGCTCACCCTGCGCTCCTGGGACTACGGCAACCTGCGCATCGACACGGTGGTCGCGCCGATGTCCGTACTGACCAACGCGCTGGGTCTGCTGCTCGCCGTCACGCTCGGCGGGGGAGAGCACGGCGTGGAGGCGGTCATCGTGGCCTTCACCTACTACGCCAGCGCGACGCGGATCATGTTCGAGTTCAACCAGATCTACCGGCGCCTGGAGAGCTCGATGACGGAGGCCGCGCAGTTCACCGAACTGCTGCTGACACCGCCGACCGTGCTCGACCCGGCATCGCCCGAACCGCTGCGGCCCGGGTCCCCGGACGTCCGCTTCGAGCGGGTCACCTTCGCCCACGGCGGCGGCAAACCGCTCTTCGACAGCCTCGACCTCGACGTGCCCAGCGGGACGAAGATCGGCCTCGTCGGCCGGTCCGGCGGCGGGAAGACCACGCTCACCCGGCTGCTGATGCGGATGACGGACATCGAATCCGGCCGGATCCTGGTCGGCGGCCAGGACATCAGCAGACTGCGCCAGGCCGACCTGCGCAGCCTGATCGCCTACGTCCCGCAGGACCCGGCGATGTTCCACCGCACCCTGCGGGACAACATCGCCTTCGCCCGGCCGGACGCCACCGACGCCGAGATCCGGCGCGCGGCCGAGGCGGCGCACGTCACCGAGTTCACCGACGCCCTGCCGGACGGCTTCGACACCATGGTGGGCGAGCGCGGCGTCAAACTGTCCGGCGGACAGCGCCAGCGCGTCGCGCTCGCCCGGGCGATCCTGCGCGACGCGCCGATCCTGCTCCTCGACGAGGCGACCAGCGCCCTGGACTCCGAGAGCGAGATCCTCGTGCAGGAGGCGCTGTGGCGACTCATGGAGGGGCGGACCGCCCTCGTGGTGGCGCACCGGCTGAGCACGGTCGCGAACATGGACCGGCTCGTCGTCCTCAACCGAGGACGCATCGTCGAGCACGGCACGCACCAGGAGTTGCTCGCCTCGGAAGGTGCCTACGCGAAGCTGTGGCAGCACCAGTCGGGGGGTTTCCTCGACGGCCTCGACGGCGCCGCCGCGCGCTCCGGCATCGACTGAGGGCGAGCCGGCCCGGCCGTGCCCCCCCCGCTACCCGGCCAGGGCGCGGCGCAGGGCGGAGACGAGCGCCGCGGTCTGCCGCTGCGACACCTCCGCGGACTGGATCGCCTGCGATCCGTGGAAGGTGCCGGGCCACTGGTGCAGTTCGACCGGTACGCCCGCCTGCAGCAGCCGCAGGGCGTAGTCGATGTCCTCGTCGCGCAGCGGGTCGAACTCGGCGGTGGCGATGTACGCGGGCGGCAGGTCCGAGAGGTCGTCGGCGCGCGCGGGGGCGGCGTACGGTGTGGCCTGCCGGGAGCCCAGGTAGTGCCGCCAGATCACGGATATCTTGTCGCGGTCGTGCCAGGGGGTGTCGGTGAAGTTCCGCTGCGACCAGGTCTCCTGCCGGTCGTCGAGCACCGGCTCGTTCAGCAGCTGGAAGCGGATCGGCGGCCCCTGCCGGTCGCGCGCCCGCAGGGCCACCGCGGCCGCCAGCCCCGCGCCGGCGCTGTGGCCGCCGACGGCGATCCGGGCCGGGTCGACGCCGAGTTCGGCCGCGTGCGCGTGCGCCCAGGTCAGTACGGCGTACACGTCGTCCAGGGCGGCGGGGAAGGGGTGCTCGGGGGCCCGGCGGTAGTCCACCGAGATCACCACCGCGCCGGAGCCGTCGGCGATCCGGGCGGCCCACGGGTGCTCGGTTTCGATGTCACCGAAGACGAATCCGCCGCCGCGCAGCCAGATGACGGCGCCCCGGGCCTGCTGCGGGCGGTAGATCCGCACCGGCACACCGGTACCGGCGGGCACCGTGCGGTCCTCGATCTCCATGCCCGAGGTGTCCGGCACCGGCCTCGAGGAGGCGAGCGCGGCGAAGACCTTGCGCGCGGTGACCGGGTCGGTCGCGTCGGTCTGCGGGAGGAGGGGGACGAATGCTTCGAGTTCGGGATCCATGACGACCATCCTCACGGCCGCCGCCCGGGGGGTCACCCGCCGACCGTCGCGGATCCCGCACCGGTCGCGCGCCGATCGGCGCCCCCGCCCGGACCGGATCACGGGGCGGGCGTGCGGGCCGACCGCTCGCGCTGCTCGTGGCCCAAGACTTCGCCAAAGCCGGGCCGGGCCCCTGGCGGCACCCACCCTTCGGGGTCGAATATGCATAGTTTGTCGTGATATGAGCCTTCATGCTGAAAGCCGCGGCGGCCCCGGGCGCCGCCGCCTGCTCCGGGTGGTCCTGACCGGCACGGTGGCCCTCGGGGCCGGTCTGGTCGCCGGTTCCCCCAGGACGCCGACGGCCACCCTCGCCGGGGGACCCGGACGGGCCCGGCCCGCAACCCCCCGCACCGCGCTGCAGGCACTGGAGGCGGGCAATGCACGCTGGCGCACCCTGCACGAGCGGCACCCCGACGAGACGCGGAGCGTGCGGCAGACGCTCGTCGGCGGCCAGCACCCCTTCGCCGTCGTCCTCGGCTGCGTCGACTCCCGCGTGCCCCCCGAGCTGGTCTTCGACCAGGGCCTCGGTGACCTGCTGACCGTACGGTCGGCGGGCGAGGTCCTGGACGAGGCGGTGCTCGGGAGCATCGCCTACGGGGTCCTCGAACTGGGCATCCCGCTCGTCGTCGTGCTGGGGCACCAGTCGTGCGGGGCGGTCGCCGCGGCCGTCCGGGCCGACGAGGGCGGGGCCCCGCTGCCGGGCCACATGCAGTACCTGGTCGACCAGATCCACCCGGCCATCGACCGCAGGCTGCGCGGGGCCGCACGGATCGACGCGGCGATCACCGCGAACGTGCGGCTCGTACGGAAGAGGCTGGCCGCGGAGCGGGAGCTCGCGGCCAAGGTCGCCGCCGGGGAACTGTCCGTCGTCGGCGCCCGGTACGAGCTCACCAGCCAGCGGGTGCGCCGGATCCACTGACCGACCGACCTGCTGACCGGCCGACCCGCCGTGTCCGGCGGGCCGCGAATCCCAGTTCGTCAGCATCGTGCGACGCGAACCGCACGTCCGGGTGATTGTTCCCCGTCCGGGCGCCTTTGGGCGTTCAAGGCGCCGGGGGGCCGCGAGAGTTGATACATGATCATCGAACCCGTTCCCACGCCCGATCCCGCGCCCGGAACCCCGGACGGGCCCGCCCCGGCCCCCGGCCGCCGCCCCTCCCGCCGCACCGTCATCGCCGGCGCGGCCGCCGTCGCGGGAGCCGGCGCCCTGTCGGTCGCCGCCGCGTCCGCCGGGACCTCGCAGGCCCCCTCCGGCTCCGCGCGCCCGGACTGGGAGACCTGCCTCACCATCGCCCGGGCCATCCTCGTACGGGACGATGACGACGAGCCCCTGGTGCCCCGTTACTCCGACATCCTGCTGAAGAACGGCCTCCCGCGGTCCCGTACCCGCAAGAAGGTGCTGATCGTCGGCGCCGGGCCCGCCGGGCTCACCGCCGCGCACCTGCTGCGCGAGGCCGGACACCAGGTCACCGTGATCGAGGCCAACGGCAACCGCGTGGGCGGCCGGATCAAGACCTTCCGTGCCGGCGGCCACGAGAAGTCCGCGGCCCCCTTCGCCGACCCCAAGCAGTACGCCGAGGCCGGCGCCATGCGGATTCCGGACAGCCACCCGCTGGTCACCGGGCTGATCGACAGCCTCGGCCTGAAGCGCAGGCGCTTCCACCTGGTCGATGTCGACGGGGCAGGCCGCCCCGCCTACCGTACGTGGATCTTCGTCAACGGCATCCGCGTCCGCCGCGCCGACTACGCACGCAGCCCGCAGGCCCTCAACCGGTCCTTCGGAGTCCCGGCGGCGTACGAGGGCCTGCCCGCCGCGCAGATCGTCCGCAATGCCTTCGCCCCCGTGCGCAAGGAGATCGAGGGCAAGAAGGACAAGCAGCTCGTCGAGGGCTGGGCGCGCGTCATCCAGCGCTACGGGCACATGTCGATGTACCGCTATCTGACCGAGGAGGCCAAGCTCGACGAGCGGACGATCGACCTGATCGGAACCGTCGAGAACCTCACCTCCCGACTGCACCTCGCCTTCGTGCACAGCTTCATCGGGGCCTCGCTGATCAGCCCGGACACCGCCTTCTTCGAACTGCCCGGCGGCACCGCCACCCTGGCCGACGCCCTCTACGCCCGCGTCGAGGACCTCGTACGGCTCGACCGCCGTGCCACCCGGATCACCCACGGGGAGGGCGGGGTCAGCATCGAGACCGTCTCCGAGGGCCGCGGCGGCGCCGTGCAGCGCGAGACCTTCACCGGCGACACCGCGATCGTCACCGTGCCCTTCTCGGGGCTGCGCCACATCCCGGTCGCCCCCGCGCTCTCGTACGGCAAGCGGCGCGCGATCACCGAGCTGCACTACGACGCGGCCACCAAGGTGCTGCTGGAATTCAGCCGCCGCTGGTGGGAGTTCGACGAGGCCGACTGGAAGCGCGAGCTGGAGGCCGTACAGCCGGGCCTGTACCGCAAGTACCAGCTCGGGCGGACCCCGGGGGACGGCGCGCTGCTGGGCGCGCACTCCTCCGTGGCCGACCGCGGTATCTCCGGCGCCCAGCGGGCCCACTACGCGGCCTGCCGCGCGGTCACCCGTGACCAGCCCGAGGCGGCCCACGTCATCGGCGGCGGCTCGGCCACCGACAACCCCAACCGCTTCATGTTCCAGCCCTCCTACCCCGTCGAGGGCAGCGCGGGCGGGGTCGTGCTCGCCTCCTACAGCTGGTCGGACGACGCCCTGAAGTGGGACTCCCTGGACGACGAGGAGCGCTACCCGCGCGCCCTCGCCGGGGTTCAGGAGGTGTTCGGGCAGCGGATCGAGGTGTTCTACACCGGCGTGGGACGCACCCAGTCCTGGATGCGCGATCCGTACGCCTACGGCGAGGCCTCCGTGCTGCTGCCCGGCCAGCACACCGAGCTCTTCCCCCACGTCCGCAAGGCCGAAGGGAGCCTGCACTTCGCCGGGTGCCACACCTCCATCAAGCCGGCGTGGATCGAAGGGGCCCTGGAATCCGCGGTACGGACCGCCCTGGAGGTCCACTCGACGCTCTGAGCGAGCGGCGGGTGCCCTCAGCTCTCGGCGAGCACGATCAGCCAGTCGTGCTCGCCGAACCGGACCCGCTGCCGCTTGTCCGGATTGAGGTGGACTCCGTACGCGGGGCCCGTGGCGGCCTGAGCCCGCAGCCGGTAGCCGACGGCGCATTCGCGGCGGCGGCGCGCCGACTCGACGAGGGTGGCGAACGCCACCTCGCGATCGGTGCGCACGTAGTCCGCGACGGGCTTGAGGTGGAGCTCGCTCCCCTCCGCCTCGAACAACTCCTCGAAGACGTCCGCGAGGTAGCGGCTCTCCGAGATCTGGGTCATGAGAAGACTGATCAGCCGGCCGCTGACGATGAAGTCGGCGCCCTCCCGGGCGGGGGCGAGCAGCCGGTTGCCGTCGTCGGACATCTCGGTGGTGAGCGACAGCTCCCGCCGCGCCGCCTCCCCGATCGCCCGCAGGTGCAGGAGCGTGACCAGCGTGCGGTCGTCCGTCTCCGTCCCGGTCTCCGGAGCGAGGGCGAGGTCGATCGCGCGGGCGGGCGGTGAGCCGGCCCCGGAGACGGCCTCGTGGTCGGTCTCGCCGATGACGATCACACTGTCGTACGAGGGCACGTCCAGCTTGGCCAGCAGCGCGGGATCGGTGATGTCCCCGCTGCGGAAGGCCACTTCGAGACGGCTGTGCGCCCCCGCGGCGCCGGAGGCGGCGCGCATCACCCTTTCGTCGCCGAGCGATACGACGTCCAGGATGGTTCCCGGGCTCACGAACCGGTCGAGCTGCTCCAGCATGAGCGGGGCGCGGCGGTTCCAGCCGAGGAGCAGCAGCCGTTCGGCCGCGGGCGTCCGGGGGCGGGCGGTGACGATCGCGTCCTCCTCGACCCACGGGGACGCGTCCGCCGGTACGGCCGTGTCGTCGTCCCGGGAGATGAGGATGATCCGGTCGTCCGCGCCGACCGCCGTACCGGGGTCCGGGTTGAGCGCGACGCCGCCCGCGGCGTGCAGCAGACCGACCACCGAGGACGTGGTGAAGGCCAGCAGGGCCTCGCCGAAGGTGCGTCCGGCGAGACCGCGGACGGGCGCGGTGTAGAACTCGTCGCCCGCGAAGTCGAGCAGTTCCTGGTAGACGAGCGACAGGCCGGGCTGGCGGGCGGTCTGGACGAGGAGCCGGGCGACGATGTCGTCGACGCACAGCACGTGCCCGCCGGGCCCGGCGGCCAGCCGGGCCGTGACGTGGTTGCGGGTGTCGCGGACGGCGGCCACCACCACCGCCCCGCCGGGCTCGGGCACCGCCGCGTTGAGGGCCAGCAGTGTCTTCACCACGTGGGCGTCGCCGGTGTCCCCCTCGGGGGGCAGTACGAGGACGGCCTTCGCGGTCCGCGGACTCACCCGGGCCAGCTCGGAGGGGTCGGTGGTGCGGCCGTTGCGGCAGATGATCCTCGTCGTGCCGGTGTCGGGGACGGAGGTGGAGATCTCGTCCTCCATCTCCACCTTGTCCTTCGGGGCGAGGACGGCGATGGCAGACCTGCGCTGGTTCTCGCCCGCGGCCACCAGCTCCCCGACCACCGGGAAGATCTGGTCGGACCACCCCAGCAGGACGGTGTGCCCGGATTCCAGCACGGTGGAGTGGCCGCGGCGCAGCAGCATGATGCGCCGGTTGATGCCGGTGGTGATCAGACTGACCAGTGTGGACACGAACAGCAGGGCGGTCAGGGCGAGGGCCACCGAGGCCAGTACGTAGAGCGGGGACCCGACCGCACCCCCGATCTTGAGCGTCTGTCCGACGCTGATCCATACGGCGGTGAGCCGGCCGGAGAGGGTGGCCGGGGCGTTCCGGTCGGCCCAGACCAGCACCGTGCTCGCCGGGACCACGACGGCGAGGCAGGCCAGCGCGAACCAGCCGATGAGCGCGGTGGTCCCGCCCGCGATCAGATGGTCGAACCGGTAGCGAAGACGCAGCCGTAAGGACGTCGTGTGCCGCTGCGCCATGAGAACTCCCTCGCCTTCCGCGCTGCTAACCCGTGGGCGCCCGCCCGGTTACGGGTGAACCGCCCCCGGAACGCGGCCGGTCAGGAGTCCAGGGCCGCGATGACCTCGTCCGTGCTGCTGACCTTGCCGATGCGCGGGAAGATCTTGCTGAAGGTGTGGGCGTGCGACTCGGCGTCCCGGTCGGCCGTGGCGTCCTCCGGGAAGACGAGGTCGTAGCTGAGCTCCCACGCCGTACGGGCGGTGGACTCGACGCCGACACTGGTGGAGATGCCGGCCAGCACGATGCGGTGGATGCCGCGGCGGCGCAGCTGGAGGTCGAGCTCCGTACCGGTGAAGGCGCCCCAGTGGCGCTTGGTGACGACCACGTCCCCGAGGGCGGCGAGCTCGGCGGGGATCTCGGAGAAGGCGGCGGGCGGTGCGGCGGCCGGGCCCGGGCGGTCCACGTTCGCGGTGGGCAGGTCGGCGCCGTCGGGGGACCATGCCACCTTGACCAGGACCACGGGCAGCCGGTGGGCGCGGAACGCCTCGGCGAGTGCGATGCCCTTCCCCAGGATCTCGGCGGTCGGCTTCGCGGCGGGCAGGCCGAGGATGCCCGTCTGGAGGTCGATGAGGACCAGGGCGGTGTCCTCGCCGAGGGTGAGGCGGCTCGGTTCGGTGGTCATGGGTTCTCTCCTCGGGAGACGGATGGGGGAGTGAAGGCCGACGGGTCGACGCCCGCATAGAATGGGAACGTGAGTACGAATACGGAGGAATCCCGGCCCGCCCCGACGCCCGCGCTGACCGGGGCCGAGCTGCTGCGCTGGTACTGGACGCTGGCCGAACTGAGCGCGCTCGCACGGGAGATGGGCCTTCCGGCCGGTGGCGGGAAGGCCGCCGTGACCGCGCGGCTCGCCGCCGCGCTCGACGGACTTCCCGCACCCGCCGCCGCGGCGACCCCCGCACCGCGCCGTGCCGGACGCCAGCTGACCGCCCCCGTCACCGGAGCGACCGTGATCCCGCCGGGCCAGCGCTGCAGCCAGGTGCTGCGCGCGTACTTCGTCAGCGAGATCGGACCCGGGTTCCACTTCGACGCCTTCATGCGCGACTACGTCGCCCGGCACGCGGGGCACACCCTCGCCGAGGCCGTCGCCCACTGGCACGCCACCCGCGCGCAGGCGGCCGAACCCCAGGAGGTGGGTGCGCAGTTCGAGTTCAACCGGTTCCTGCGCGCCTGGCACGCCCGGCACCCGGACGGCGCCCGCTCCGAGGCCCTGGCCGCCTGGCAGGCGCACCGGGCCCGCCCCCGCGACTGAGTACGATCCTCCGCATGATCGTCCACGCTACGCCCCGGGAGCGCCCGGCGGCGGGAGCGCCGCGGAGATACTGCCGGTGTGAAGACCGAAGACGCGAAGACCGAAGACGCGAACACCGTGCTGTTCCACACCGAGGGCCGGACCGGGGTGGTCACCCTCAACCGCCCCCGGGCCCTCAACGCCCTCACCCACCCCATGGTGCTCCGCATCGACGAGACCCTCGCCGCGTGGGCGGCCGATCCCGCCGTCCACCAGGTCCTGATCCGCGGCGCCGGGGAGCGCGGCCTGTGCGCGGGCGGGGACATCCGGGCCATCCACGACGACGCCAAGGCCGGGAACAGCGCATCCGCCGGCTTCTGGCGCGACGAGTACCGGCTCAACGCCCGCATCGCCCGCTACCCCAAGCCGTACGTCGCCCTCATGGACGGCATCACCATGGGCGGCGGCGTCGGCGTCTCCGCCCACGGCTCGGTCCGGATCGTCACCGAGCGCTCCCGCGTCGCCATGCCCGAGACCGGCATCGGCTTCGTCCCCGACGTCGGCGGCACCCACCTGCTCGGTCGCGCGCCCGGCGAACTCGGCACCCATCTCGCCCTCACCGGTACCGCGGTCGGCGCCGCCGACGCGCTGCTGTGCGGGCTCGCCGACCACTTCGTACCGGCCGGCCGGCTCCCGGAGCTGACCGCCGCCCTCGCCGACGCACCCGCCCACGAGGTGCTGCCCCGGTACGCCGCCACCCCCGAGCCCGGCGAACTCGCCGACCGGCGCGGCTGGATCGACCGCTGCTACGCGGCCGACACGGTCGAGGAGATCGTGGAACGGCTGCTCGGCCAGGGTGAGCCCGCCGCCAAGGAGGCCGCCGCGACGATCCTGGCCAAGTCCCCGACCGCCCTCAAGACCACGCTCGCCGCGCTGCGCCGGGCCGCGTCCCTCGGCACGCTGGAGCGGGTGCTGGTCCAGGAGTTCCGCGTCTCCTGCAACTCCCTGACCTCGCCCGACCTGGTGGAGGGCATCCGCGCGCAGGTCGTCGACAAGGACCGTGAGCCGCGCTGGTCCCCGGCGACCCTGGCCGAGGTGACCGGCGCGGACGTGGAGCGGTTCTTCGCCCCGCTCGGGGAGGGCCGCGAACTGCGCCTGCCGCCGCAGGAGGACCTCAGCCGAGGCTGAGCCGCGCCTCCAGGCCGTCCAGGACCCGCTGGAGTCCGTAGTCGAAGTTCTCCTCGCGCAGCTTCCGCGGATCCCGGCCCTCCTGTGCCGAGTGCTCCGCGGCCAGCAACGGGTGCTCGGCGAGGGCCTGCTGGGCGGCCGGGCGCAGACCCTCCAGCCACTCCTGCTCGCTCTGCCCGCTGCGGGCGAGCAGTGAGAGGTAGGCGGCCTCGCCGGTCGTGGCGCCGACGACGTAGGAGATGACCGCCTTCATGGCGAGGTCCGCCTCGTTCGCCTGGAAGCCGGCCGTCCGGAAGAGCGCCAGCATGCGCTCCGACATGCGCATCAGGTTCGGGCCGAGGTGCGCCAGCCCCACCTGGCCGAGCACCGAGGCCACCCAGGGGTGGCGCAGGGCCATTGCGCGCAGCCTGTGGCCACTGCGGGACACGGCATCGCGCCACTCGGCCGCGCCCGCGGCGCCGGGCACCTCCAGCTCGCCGTAGACCTCGTCCACGACCAGCTCGATCAGCTCGTCCTTGTTGGCCACGTGCCGGTACAGGGAGGTGGCGGCGGCGCCCATCCCGGTGCCGAGCCTGCGCATGCTCAACGCCTCGATGCCCTCGGCGTCGAGCAGTTGGACGGCCGCCGCGACGATCTGGACCCGGCTGAGAGCCGGCTGCTGCTCCTTGCGGCGCGGGCGCGTCCAGACGGAGGTGGCGGCGGGCACGGCGGGACGGGTCTGCTGATCGTCGGCTGACATGGCGCCAGCCTAACCCACGGTGCGAACGCCGTACGCAGCCTGCGTACACCCAATGCCCGGCTGCGTACGGCATCCTGCGCCGTGCTACGAGCCCACGTACTCCCGCAGATGGCGGGCCGTCAGGGTGTCCGCCCCGGCCACCAGCGCCGCCGGAGTGCCCTCGAAGACGACCTCGCCGCCGGCGTGGCCGCCACCGGGGCCGATGTCGATCAGCCAGTCGGCGTGCGCCATCACCGCCTGGTGGTGCTCGATGACGATCACCGAGTTCCCGTCGTCGACCAGCCGGTCCAGCAGGGCCAGCAGCTTGTCCACATCGGCCATGTGCAGGCCGGTCGTCGGCTCGTCCAGGATGTACGTCGAGGACTTCTCGGCCATGCTGATGGCGAGCTTGAGCCGCTGCCGCTCGCCGCCCGAGAGGGTGTTGAGCGGCTGCCCGAGCCGCAGGTACGAGAGGCCGACGTCGACCAGCCGGCCGAGGACGGCGCGCGCCTGCCCGGTGGGGAAGAACCCGTGCGCCTCCGCGACCGGCATGTTCAGCACCTCGCTGATGTTCTTGCCGCGCAGCCGGTACGTCAGCACCTCGGGCGTGAAACGCCTGCCCTCGCACTCCTCGCAGACCGAGGCCACCGCGGCCATCATCGCCAGGTCCGTGTAGACCAGCCCGAGGCCGTTGCACTTCGGGCAGGCGCCCTCCGAATTCGCGCTGAACAGCGCCGCCTTGACCCCGTTGGCCTTGGCGAAGGCCGTCCGGATCGGCCCCAGCAGTCCCGTGTAGGTGGCCGGATTGGACCGGCGCGAGCCGCGGATCGGCGACTGGTCGGCCACCACCACCCCGTCCCGCCGGGCCAGGTAGCCGTGGATCAGCGAGCTCTTGCCCGACCCGGCGACCCCGGTCACCACCGTCAGCACCCCGAGGGGCACCTCCACGCTGACGTCCTTCAGGTTGTGCAGATCGGCGTCCTTGACGGACAGGTGGCCGCGCGGGGTGCGCACCGACTCCCGCAGTCGCGCCCGGTGTCCCAGATGGCGCCCGGTGAGGGTGTCGGAGGCGCGCAGCCCGGCCACGTCCCCGGTGTAGCAGAGCCGCCCGCCGGCCGTGCCCGCGCCCGGGCCGAGGTCGACGACGTGGTCGGCGATCGCGATGACCTCGGGCTTGTGCTCCACCACCAGCACGGTGTTGCCCTTGTCGCGCAGCCGCAGCAGGAGGTCGTTCATGCGCCGGATGTCGTGCGGGTGCAGACCGGTGGTCGGCTCGTCGAAGACATACGTGACGTCCGTGAGCGAGGACCCCAGGTGCCGCACCATCTTGACCCGCTGGGCCTCGCCGCCGGACAGGGTGCCGGAGGGGCGGTCCAGACTGAGGTATCCCAGGCCGATCTCCACGAGGGAGTCCAGCAGGTGCCGCAGGTTGGCGAGCAGCGGGGCCACGCCGGGGTCGTCGATCCGGCGGACGAAGGAGGCCAGGTCGCTGATCTGCATGGCCGAGCACTCGGCGATGTTCACCCCGTCGATGCGCGAGGACAGGGCCGCCGCGGACAGGCGCGTGCCGGCGCATTCGGGGCAGTCGGTGAAGACCACGGCCCGGTCGACGAAGGTCCTGATGTGGGCCTGCATCGCCTCCCGGTCCTTGGACAGGTACGTCCGCTGGATCTTCGCGATCAGGCCCTCGTAGGTGAAGTTGTTGGAGCCGGACTTCACCTTCACCGGGCTCATGTGCAGGAAGTCGGCCCACTCCCGCTCCGTGAAGTCCTTGAGCTTCGTGTCGGGGGAGTAGAAGCCGGAGTTGGCCATGATCTGCCAGTACCAGGTGTCCACGGCGAAGCCGGGGACGGTGATCGCACCCTCGTTGAGGGAGAGTTCGCGGTCCACCAGCTGGTCCACGTCGATGTCGGAGACCTGCCCGATGCCCTCGCAGTGCGGGCACATGCCGTCCGGGGCGTTGAAGCTGAAGGCGGTGGACCCGCCGATGTGCGGGACGCCGAGGCGGGAGAAGACGATCCGCAGCATGGTGGAGGCGTCGGTGGCGGTGCCGACCGTGGAGCGGGAGTTCGCGCCCATCCGCTCCTGGTCGACGACGATGGCGGCGCTCAGGTTGTGCAGCCCGTCCACGTCGGGGCGGCCCAGACTCGGCAGGAAGGACTGGATGAAGGCCGTGTACGTCTCGTTGATCATGCGCTGCGACTCGGCGGCGATGGTGCCGAAGACGAGGGAGGACTTGCCGGAACCGGAGACGCCGGTGAAGACGGTGAGCCGGCGCTTGGGGATGTCGAGGGAGATGTCCGTCAGGTTGTTCTCCCGCGCTCCGCGGACCTGGATGACCTGATGACTGTCGGCGGCGATCTGCACGGAACTCCTCGCGTGGCGGTGTCTCGAGCTTACTTTCTACACTGTACTCTATACGCTGTAGTGAATTATTGGCCACGCGTTCGGAGGACCGCACATGGTGAAGGACCGCAGTGGGGCGGGCGACCCCGTCCGCACGCTGGAGCTGCTGTGGCGGGACCGGGGGCAGCCGGACCGGACGGGCCGCCGCGGCCCGCGGCAGGGCCTGACCGTCGACGCCGTGGTGGGGGCCGCGACCGAACTCGCCGACGAGGCCGGACTGGCCGCGCTCACCATGCGGGCACTGGCCCAGCGGCTGGCCGTGACACCCATGACCCTCTACACCTACGTCCCCGGCAAGGCCGAACTCCTCGACCTCATGCTGGACGAGGCGTACGAGCACATGGACCGCCGGCCGCCCGGCGCACAGGACGTGTGGCAGGCCAGGGTCACCCGTGTGGCCGAGGACAACCGGGACCTGCTCACCCGTCATCCCTGGATCGCGGACCTGGCCGTCACCCGCCCGCCGCTGGGCCCCGGAGTGATCGGGAAGTACGAGTACGAACTGGCGGCCTTCGAGGGCATCGGCCTCACCGACACCGAAATGGACGCGGGCCTGGCCCACCTCCTCGGCTTCGTCCACGCGCACGCCCTGGGGGTCGCCGACGACGCGGCGCACAACAGCCGCCAGAGCCAGGCGGACTGGTGGGCCGTCAGCGAGCCGCTGCTGGGCCGGGCGCTGGACCCCGAGCGCTACCCGCTCGCGGGCCGCGTGGGCGCCACGGTCGCCGGATACCACCCGCAGACGCTCTGGACCTTCGGTCTCCAGTGCGTCCTGGACGGCCTGGCCCGCCTGATCGACTCCCGCCCGGAACGCTGATCCGGCGCCCCGGCCGGTCCTGCCCCGCCCTGCCCGGTCAGCGGTAGCCGGTGGTGTCCGCCGGGTGGTCCGGGTCCTGGACCTCGACCATGTAGCGCCAGGCGTCCGGACGGCTCCCGTCGAGGTCCGTGAAGCCGTAGACCCGGGCGAGTTGACCGCTGGAGAGGGACCGGCCGTTCCAGCGGGCCACCTCCGGGTCCGCGGCGAGGGCCGCGACCGCCCGGCCCACGTACGAAGGGGTCTCGGAAATGGCGAAGTGCGGGACCTTCGCGGTCGCGTCCCGCCAGTTCGCCTCCGTCACCCCGAAGTTGTCGAGCATCATCTCCGAGCGCAGCCAGCCCGGGGTCAGCGCCACCGCCGTCGCCCCGCGCGGCCCCAGCTCGTGCCCCAGTGCGAACGCCATGCGCAGCACCGAGGACTTCGCGATGTCGTAGAAGAAGGAGACCCGGTAGCGGCTCGCGTTGTACTCGGTGGTGCCGTCCGTCATCTCCACCACCAGCCCGCCCGGCTCGCGCAGCAGCAACGGCACCGCGAAGTGGCTGGTGATGGCGTGGGTATCCACCGCCAGCCGCATCAGCCGCAGCCCCTTGTCCAGGTCGTGCTCCCAGACCGTGCTGTCCCACTCGAAGAGCAGCTCCCCGCCCCAGACGTCATTGACCAGGACGTCCAGACGGCCCTGTTCGCCGTCGATCCGCCGGACCAGTGCCTCGACCTGCTCCGGCACCAGATGGTCGGCGACCACCGGGATCCCCCGGCCGCCCGCCGCCGTGACCAGCTCGGCGGTCTCCTCGATCGTCTCGGGCCGGTCGTACTCCGAGCGCCTGCCCCGGGTGCTGCGCCCCGACACGTACACGGTCGCACCCCGGGCGCCCAGCTGGACCGCGATGCCGCGGCCCGCGCCGCGCGTCGCCCCGGCCACGAGGGCCACCCTGCCTTCGAGAGTTCGCTGTGTTTCCGGCATGACCCGACCCTACGGCGACGGGTCCGCCCGGACCCCGCCGAACACGGCGACCGCCGCCAGGGACAGCAGCAGCCCGGCCGCCGCCAGGCCCAGCGCCGGGCCCGGCCCCCACAGGGTCCAGGCCGCCCCGAACAGCAGGGAGCCCCCGAACCGGGCCAGCGCCTGCGCGGTCTGCAGCACCGCGAGCCCGGTGGTGCGCAGCCCCGCGGGCAGCAGCGGCCCGGCGGCGGCCATCAGCACCCCGTCGGTGGCGGCGTAGAACAGGCCGAGCGGCGCGAGTACGCCGGCGACCAGCAGGGCCCCGGCCGGCACCGGGGCCAGGAGCAGCAGGCAGGCGCCGAGCAGCAGCACGTGCCCGGCGAGGAAGACCCGGCGCCGGCCCAGCCGGTCGGCGAGCCGGCCCACGGGCAGCGCGGCCAGCAGGAACACGGCGGCCGTGCCGACGGGCAACAGCGGGAAGTACGCGGCCGACAGGTCGAGCCGGCGCTGCAGCAGCAGATAGAGGAAGGCGTCGCCGACGGTGAACAGGCCGAGCACGGTGGCGGTCAGACACAGCCGCCGCAGGCCGGGCAGGCGCAGCAGGATGCGTACGGGCGGCAGCGGAGGGCGGGCGGAGACGGGGCCGGTGGCGGTGGCCGTGGCGGGGAGCGGGGCGGGCGCCGGGGCCTCCCGGACGAAGAGCGCGAGCAGCACCACGCCCAGGACGGCGACGCAACAGCTCACCGTGAACACGGCCTCGTACCCGTCCACTGCCACCCACAGCACCCCGAACGCGGCCAGCGGCCCCAGCAGGGCGCCCGCCGTGTCCAGCGCTCGGTGCACCCCGAAGGCCCGGCCCTGCTCACCGGGCGGAACGGACAGCGAGATCAGCGCATCGCGCGGGGCGGTGCGCAGGCCCTTGCCGGTCCGGTCGGCGGCGAGCACCGCCGCCACCGACCAGGGGGTGGTGACCGCGAGCAGGGCCGCCTTGCACGCGGCGGACAGCGCGTAGCCGGCGCCCGCGACCAGCTTGTGGCGCCGGGTGCGGTCGGCGACGCGCCCGCCCGCGAGGCGGAGCACCGCGGTGGCGCCCTGGTGCAGACCGTCCAGGGCGCCGAACGCGAGCGGGGACATGCCGAGTCCGGCCATCAGGTACAACGGCAGGACGGCGGTGACCATCTCCGCGGAGACGTCCGTGACCAGGCTGACCAGCCCGAGCGCGAACACCGTGCCGGGGACGGCCCGCAGGGGGCCCCTCGGGGCCGGGGTGTCCCCGGCGATGTCCGAGGCGCGGCTGGTCGACAGGTACACGGATGCCTCCAGGACCGGGTCTAGAACCAGTTGACGGTCAGCGGGAACGCGGCGGTGACGGTGGTGCCCGTGGCATCGGTGGCGGTCGCGGTGACCTGGACCGTGCCGCTGCCCCAGGGTTTGCCGCTGATCCGGCCCGAGCCGGCGTCGACCGTCAGGCCCCAGGGCAGGCCGGTGGCCGCGTACCGGACCGGAGGTCTGCCGCCGGTGGCGCTGAGCTGGATGGTGCAGGACTGGTTGAACCTGCAGGTCTGCGGCCCGGGGTTGGCCAGCTTCAGATCACCCGCAGTGGGGGTGGGGGTCGGAGTGGGCGTCGGGGTCGGGGTCGGGGTGGGAGTGGGCGTCGGGGTGGGCGTGGGTGTCGGGTTCGTCGAGGTGTCGAACACCTCGGTGATCGGCTGGACGTTGGCCGCGTTGCCCGCGTGCGTCGCCGTGCCGAAGAGGTCCTCGAAGGTCCGCAGCAGGTGGTGGTGGTTGAAGGCCGTGGCGTACTTGCCCGTCTTGACCTTCGCGCCGAAGAAGACGGTGGCGATCTGGTTCGACCCCAGGTAGTTGTCCTCGTCCCAGGTCAGGACCAGGAGGCTGTTGTTGGCCTTCGCCCACTGCGCGTAGGCGTCGATGTTGTTCCTCGTCCAGGTGTCCCCCGTGCCGACGGAGCACGAGTGCATGTCGTTGCACTGGTTGGGGACCACGAAGGAGAGGTTCGGCAGCGCCGCGAAGTTGTTCTGCGGGAACTGCGCCCAGGTCTTGCCCGTGTTCAGCGGCACGTTCTTGAAGGCGAACCACGGGTTGTGCTTCTGCGCGTACTGGCCGTTCGTACAGGCCGTGGACCCCTCGCTCGGCAGGTCCTCGTTGTACGTCGCGAAGGTCTTGCCGGCCGCGATCAGCTCCTGGCCGAGGTTGGGCGCCGTCATCGACTGCGGGGTGTAGCAGCCGTCGCCCGTGATGCCCTGCGTGGCACCGGAGAAGAGGTTGAAGTAGTTCGGCTGGCTGGGGTGGGTCAGCGCCTTCATGCCGGTCAGGCTCGCGCCGCCGTTCGCCAGCTGGTTGATGTACGGGGCGTTCGCGCTGCCGATGATCTCCCCGTACTGCTTGTTCTCGTACACGACGACCACCACGTGGTCGTACGCCGGCAGCGCGGCGGCCGTCACCGGCGCGGCGGCGGAAGCAGGCTGCGCCGCCTCGGAGTTGGCCACGGTGAAGGCGCCCAGCAGGCCGAGCGCGCCGATCCCGGCCACGAGCGCGGACCACCGGGACCCGCGTCCCGGGTGTGCCGCCGGTGGGGATTGAGGGGTGGGCATGGGTGTTCTCCTCCTGGTGTCGCCCGGGTCAGGCCCCGGGACGTGGTCATTCCTCGCGCCGGGCCGCACCGGCCACGGCGATGTTCAGGAACCGCGGTACGGGGCGCCCCCGGTCGCGGAAGTCCTCGGCCACCGCGGCCCGCACCGCCGCCCGGCGCGCCTCGGGCAGCAGCATCAGCACGCTCCGCCCCGTCCGCTGCCCGGGCGGCCAGGCGCTCAGGGCCCCGGCCCGGCGGGCGCAGGCCACGGCCCGCGCCAGCTCCAGGGGCCGGTCCGCGGCCTCCCCCCGTACGGCGACCAGCACCAGCCGCGCTCCCGTGGCCGCCGGGTCGAAGGCGACGTACCGCTGCCGCCGCCGGGGCTGCTCGCTCAGCAGCAGGGCCCGGCCGGACCGTGCGAAGAGCACGGCCCGCCGCAGGCCGTCGTCCCCGTCCGGCAGCGCCGCGGCCAGCAGCCGGGCCAGCTGCTCGCGATCCGGCTGCTCACCCGCTCCCGTGTGCACGTCCGCCACCGCCAGCGCCACCGCGCAGTCGGCGGGCTCCGCCGTGGCCAGCCCGGCGGCCCCTGTGAGCGAGCCCTGGACGTGCAGGTCCGTTCCGCCGAGGCCGTACCCGGCCCGGCCCAGGGCCCGCAGCACGGCGTACGGCCGGGCGGCCCAGGCCGGGGCGGCGGGCGGCGGCCCGGACAGGGTCAGCGGCAGATCGCAGCCGTCCGCCGGATGGCCGAGGGAACTGAGCCGCACCAGGCCGTCGGTGCGCGGGGCCGCGGCGGCGGCCGTGGGCCAGCCGGCCGCCGCGACCAGCCCGGGGGAGCCCAGGTGGAAGGCGTACGGGGCGCTCCACACGGCGGCCGGGGGCCTCCCGTGCGCCGCCTCCAGGGCGTGGGCGACCAGGCGGAACAGCGGATCGGCCGTCGCCCGCCGGGCCAGGTCGCCTCCGGCGCGGTCGGCGGTCACGGTGGCGCCGGCCGAGGCGGTGGGCCGCCGGGGCGGTACAGCGGTGGCGGAGGCTCCTGCCGCGTCCCGGAGGGCTGCTGCGGAAGGGGGCCGCTTCCCCGTGGGCGGTCCGACAGGGCCGGCCGCGCCCGTCACGGGGCGTCCTTGCGGGCCAGCATCCGGTAGGCGTTCCCGCCGTCCGTGCGACGGGCCGCCGCCGTGCGCAGCGCGTCGAGCGCCGCCGCGGCGGCGAAGCACGGCAGCGCGACCGCCCGTACGGCGTGGGCGAGGAGCCGTGCCCGGGGCGTGGCCCCCGGACCCCACGGCCGCTCCGGATCCGGGGCCAGCCGCGTCGCGGTGAGGGCCACCGCGCCGAAGAAGTCATTGCCCTGGTGGGCCGGCCCGTGCTCCTCGGCGAGGACGGTGAACCCCCGGTCGGCCAGCGCTTCGCGCAGATTGGCGGCGGGTACGAGGTGCTGGTGCTGCGGCTGGAACCAGGGCAGCCAGGCCGGGCCGAGGAGCCGGGCCATGCGCGATTCCGGATCGGGCAGCTCGATCGTCAGGAACCCGCCGGGGGCGAGCACGGCGGCCGCCGCGTCCAGTTCGGTGAGCGGGTCCCGGGTGTGCTCCAGATAGTGGTACATGCTGACCACCTCGTACTGGCCCGCCAGCTTCGACGCGAACTCCGGGAACTGGCCCAGGTATCCGGTCTCCACCCAGCCGCGGCGCTCGGCCTCCCGCACCCCGTCGCCCATGTCGAGCCCGTCGAAGCGGGTCCGGGGCCAGACGTCCCGAGCCGCGTTGCAGAAGTGGCCGTGCCCCGTCCCGACATCGAGCCAGGACACCGGGTCGGCGTGCGGGAGGAGCATCTCGGCGCGCCCCCGGTAGGCGGCGCCCAGCCTGCCGAAGACGGTGCCGGCGCCCTCGCCGCCGCGCCCGTCGTAGAAGTCCCGGTAGTAGAACTCCAGCCCCTCCGGGCTCAGCCGGGGGTTCTGGAAGACGTGCCGGCAGTCCCCGCACTGCTCCAGCGTGAAACGGCCGGGCTTGCCCTGGAGCAGGTCGGGCACCCGGACCCGGACGGTGAGCCGGCCGGAGCCGCACCACGGGCAGTCCGTGCGTCGCGGCTCGAGGAACCGCGCGGTGCCCGCGGCCAGGTCGTCCCGGTAGGCGGCGGCCCGCGCGGTGTCCGCAGCGGGGTCCGCCGCGGTGCCCCGGCCGGCCGCCGCGGCCGTACGCAGCGCAGCGCGCAGGGACCGTACCGGCCGGGCCGCGGTGGCGCGGCCCAGGTCGGCGGGGCGCAGCGCGCAGCCCGGCCCGCCGAGGGCCAGATACGGCTGGAGCCAGTACAGCCCGGCCGCGGCGGCGCCCCACCGGCCCTGGCGTACGGCGGCGCCCGCGAGCAGCGCCAGCCCGCCCAGCTGCAAGGCGGCGAGCGCCCCCGGCGGCAGCCCCTGAGCCCGCAACTCGGCCGCCCGCACGGGCCCCCGGGGCTCCTCGGCCCCACCACAGCTCAGGCCCTGGGCGACGGCCAGCCCCGTGGCGTCGGCGGCGTACTCCTTCAAGCGGCGGGTCAGCGCCAGGAGTTCGGCCTGATCCGGGCGCGGCCCGCCCGGATCCACCCCGGCCCGGTCCAGCACGTCCTCGGTGGCGAGCACGGCGAACCCGGCCCCGCGCCCCCCGGCGAGCCGGTCCTGCCGGTACCGGGCCGGGTCGACCAGACGCAGCAGCCCCAGTGCCCGCTCGACGGCCAGGTCCGCGGGCAGCAGGTCCAGCACCCGCAGGCCCTCCCCTTCGGCGTGCGCGCAGGCGGCGAGGAAGGTGGCCGCATCGGGTTCGACGCCCCGGGCGGTGAGCAGCCGCCACCCGGCGGCGCGCGGTACCCCGGACGCCACGGCCGGGGCCGGCGGCAGCACCGGGATCGCCCGCAGGCGGCGCCGGGCGCGCACCGTGCCCGCGCCGAGAGCGGCCAGCAATACGGCGGAGGTCCACG
Organism: Streptomyces sp. NPDC054932; assembly: GCF_053610205.1. NCBI lineage: Bacteria > Bacillati > Actinomycetota > Actinomycetes > Kitasatosporales > Streptomycetaceae > Streptomyces > Streptomyces sp. NPDC054932. Next base: position 29,979 of record NZ_JBSGXU010000102.1, read on the forward strand.
GGACCCGGGAGAGCGGGGGTGGCGTCATAGCAGTTTCTCCAACCGGTCGGCCGCGGCGGCGGCCCCGCCCGCCGCGGCGAATGAGGCCTGTATCCGCC
>NZ_JBSGXU010000103.1:0-29981 GCF_053610205.1 Streptomyces sp. NPDC054932
ACCCTGTGGGAGAGTAGGACGCCGCCGAACAATCATTGTGGGAAAGCCCCGCACCAGCCCTTCACGGGCTCGGTGCGGGGCTTTTCTGCGTTTACCGTCGGAATGCTGCCAGCCGAACCCGGGGCCGGGGCCCCGCGCAACGGTCGTCCGAATGGCCGCAGCCGCCCGCTGATGCGGTCTCCGCGGCCCGGCGAAACAGGACCTACGTCCCTTTAGTTCGTACTGTGGGGGTATGGGCTACGACCTCGTCATCTTCGACAACGACGGCGTGCTGGTGGACAGCGAGCCGCTCGCCAACAGCATCCTCGCCGGGTACCTGACCGAGCTGGGGCACCCGACCACCTACGAGGAGTCGGTCCGCGACTACATGGGCTCCGCCGTGCACCGGGTGCACGACCTCGTCCTCGAGCGGACCGGGGAGCGGTTGCCGGCCGACTTCGACGAGACACTGCACGCCCGGACCATCGCCGCGTTCGAGCAGGATCTGAAGCCCGTCCCCGGTGTGGAGGAGGTGCTCGGCGCGCTGACCGCCCAAGGGGTCGGGTACTGCCTGGCTTCCTCCGGCAGTCACGAGCGGATCAGGGCGGGGCATCGGGTGGCCGGGCTCGACGGGTGGTTCGAGGAGGAGTGGATCTTCAGCGCGCAGGACGTGGGCCAGGGGAAGCCGGCTCCCGACCTGTACCTGCACGCGGCGCGGCAGATGGGCGTGGAGCCGGCCCGCTGCGTGGTCGTCGAGGACAGCCCGCTCGGCATCCGGGCCGCCGTCGCCGCGGGCATGGACGTGTACGCGTTCACCGCGATGCTGCCCGCCGACCGGCTTCCCGGGGCCACCGGGCACTTCGGGGACATGAAGCAGCTCACCGGGGTGCTCGGGCTGGAGGCCGGACTGGGTATGTGATCTCTCTACCCACGGGTAGCCAGTGGCCCTACGCTGACCCGGCATGACGGATGATGTGCGGCTGCGGCGTGGTCGCGGCGCTCTGGGGTTCAGTTTCTTCGTGCAAGGCGTCGCCTTCGCGCTGCTCGTGACGCGGATCCCGGCCATCCAGGACCGGTACGGGATATCCGACGGCCTGCTGCCCGCCTTCCTCGCGGCCGTGCCGGTCCTCGCCGGGGTGGCGAGCGTGGCCACCGAGCACCTGGTGAAGCGCGTCGCGCCCAGCGTCGTACTGCGGTGGGCGCAGCCGCTGGTGCTGCTGTCCCTGCTGGGTGTCGGGGCCGGCGACCGGATGTGGCACGTGGCGGTGGCCCTGGGGGCGTTCGGGCTGTCGGTGGGGGCGCTGGACGCCTCGATGAACATGCTCGGGGTCAGCCTGCAGCGGGCGTACGGGCGCAGCATCATGCTCGGCTTCCACGCCGCCTACAGCCTCGGCGGGATCCTGGGGGCGTCGGCCGCGTGGGCGGGGGCGCACTGGCACCTGGACCTGTTCGTCAGTTATCTGCCGGCCGTGGTCGTGCTGTTGCCGCTCGTGCTGCTGGGGAGCCGGAGCTACGTCGACGGGACGGGGCCGGGGCCGGGAGAGGAGGCCGGGAAGGGGCTCGGGAACGGCGGGTTCAAGCTGCTGCTGCCGCTCTGTCTGGTGATGGCGTGCGCGTACATCGGGGACTCGACGGTCGCGAACTGGAGTGCCAAGTACCTCCAGGACGTCCTCGGGAGCTCGGAACAGATGGCGACCGTCCCCTACAACGTCTACATGGTGACCACCCTCGTCGGGCGGGCCGTCGGGGACCTGGGTGTGCGGCGCTTCGGGGCGGCGGCCGTGGTGCGGGGCGGGACGCTGGTGGCGGCCGCCGGGTTCGCCGTGGTGGCCGCGGCGCCGGGGGCGTGGGTGGGGATGCTCGGCTTCACGCTGCTGGGGATCGGGCTGTGCGTGATCGTGCCGCAGACCTTCGCCGCGGCGGGGCGGCTGTTCCCGGGGGCTTCCGACACGGCCGTCGCGCGGCTCAACATCTTCAACTACGTCGGCTTCCTGATCGGGTCCCCACTCGTCGGGGCGGTCGGCGACGCCTGGAGCTACCGGGGCGCGATGCTGGTGCCGATGGCTCTGGTCCTGGTGACACTCTTCCAAGCCCGCTCGTTCGGCTCCGAGAGGGCCCGATACGGTGTCCGGCATGAGCGGCGAGCCGGTGACCGGGCTGTTGATGTGGGACGAAGCAGTAACGGGGTATGACTTCGGACCGAGCCATCCGATGGACCCGGTGCGCCTGGCGCTGACCATGGGCCTGGTGCGGGCCTTCGGGCTGGACCGGGCGATGGAGGTGCGGGCGGCCCCCGTGGCCGGGGACTCGACGCTGAGGCTGGTCCACCGGGAGGACTACGTCGCCGCGGTGCGCGAGGTGTCCGCCGACCCGGGGAGCGCGGACGGTTCGTACGGGCTGGGCACCATGGACGATCCGGCCTTCCGCGGGATGCACGAGGCGTCCGCGCTGATCGCCGGGCAGTCCGTGGCGGGCGCGGAGGCGCTCTGGCACGGTGAGGCCGAGCACGCCGTGAACTTCGCCGGCGGGCTGCACCACGCCATGCCGGGCGGGGCGGCCGGCTTCTGCGTGTACAACGACGCTTCGCTGGCCGTGGCGCGGCTGCTGGAGCTGGGGGCCGAGAGGGTCGCGTACGTGGACGTGGACGTCCACCACGGGGACGGCGTGCAGGCGGCCTTCTGGGACGACCCGCGGGTGCTGACCGTCTCGATGCACGAGCATCCGCGGACGCTGTTCCCGCAGACCGGCTGGCCCGAGGAGACCGGGGGGCCGGCGGCGGAGGGGTCGGCGGTGAACATCGCGCTGCCCGCCGGGACCGGGGACGAGGGGTGGCTGCGGGCCTTCCACGCGGTCGTGCCGGAGCTGCTGGCGGACTTCCGGCCGCAGGTGCTGGTGACCCAGCACGGGGCCGATACGCACTTCGAGGACCCCCTCGCGCACCTGGCGGTCTCGCTGGACGCCCAGCGGGCCGTCCAGGAGGCCTGTCACCGGCTCGCGCACGAGTACGCGGACGGGCGGTGGCTGGCGCTGGGCGGCGGCGGGTACGCGGTGGTGGACGTCGTACCGCGGTCGTGGACGCATCTGGTGGGGATCGCCGCGCACCGGCCGGTGGATCCGCAGACGGCGGTCCCCGCCTCGTGGCGGGACGAGGTGTACGCGCGGACGCGGCAGTTGGCGCCGGCCCGGATGACGGACGGGCGGACCCCGTCGTGGCGGGACTGGGACGCGGGCTACGACCCCGCGGACCGGACGGATCAGGCCGTTCTGGCCACTCGGCGGGCGGTCTTCCCGCTGCGCGGCATGCTGACCTGACCGCCGTCGCGGGGGCCTGCTGCATCGTTACGCCAACTGTGGGGCTGTTCGGTGGAATTGATGAACCGCCAGATGTGTTGGGGCAGCATCGGAGGGTGTTGAGCACCGGCGCGCTGCGTGCGCATCTGCTGGCCGCCCGGTTGGCCGGGCCCGTCGCCACCTCCCGGGAGGAGAGCCTGCGCAGTTACCGGCTGTTCGCGGCGCGGGATCCGCGGGTGATGCTGGGGCTGGATCCGGAGTGGGGCTGGGGCGAGGGTGATCTGCTGAGGCTGATGGCGGACAAGTGCGGGGTCTCGGCGGATCCGGCGCACGTCAGCGGGCCGGACGTGATCGATCCGGAGCGGACGGTGGCCGCGCTGGAGGCCTTCGCGGGGCGGCTGTGCGAGGCGGCGAGGGCGCGGTCGCCCGTGTTGTTCGGGACGGGACACCCGCATCGGCTCCTGGGTTTCTACGCCGGGTTGGCCGAGGCGCTGTCGGCGGCGGGATGTGTTGTCCTCACCCCGGCGCAGGGGGTGAGTATCGACATGGCGACCCGGTTCGGCGTACGCACGCACAGCATCGAATACGTACGGGGGGTCGCACTGGTGCGGGAACCCGGCGTGCGGCTGTCGGAGAGTGCGACCGGCGTGCACACCCATTCGCCGCTGCCGGTTCGGGTGGCGCTGGGGGCCCTCGCGGAGGCCGGCGGGCCGCTGCCGGAGTTGGTGGTGGGGGACCACGGGTGGGTCTGCGGCGCAGGTCAGCTCGGTGTGGAGGCGATCGGGCTGGCGGACACGGATGATCCCGCGCTGTTCGTGGGGGAGGCCGAGGGGCGGGTCTCGGTGGCCGTTCCGCTTGATGACGCGGTGCGAGCGGACTACTACCGACCGCTTACGCGCTACGTGCTCGGCCGCGCAAGTCTGACGGGGCGGCAGGAGTGGCCGTAGCTCCTCTTCCCCACTCGTATCACGCGCCCCTACTCTGGGGAGTGAGCGTGCGACGACGAGGAGTAACCGGAGGGGAAGCCGGTGCCCGTCATGCGCGGAAGGTCAAGGTGTGTCATGGCTGCTGGCGAGAGGCCTCTCAGTGAGGTTCAGTTCCTGACCGTGGCGGAGGTCGCCTCGGTGATGCGAGTGTCGAAGATGACCGTGTACCGGCTGGTGCACAACGGTCATCTGCCCGCAATCCGGGTGGGCCGGTCCTTCCGGGTCCCCGAGAACGCGGTCCACGAGTACCTCCGAGAGTCCTATGTGGGGGTGGAGTCGGCCTGAGACTGAGGCTCGGGATGCCCCTGGCTACGACGCGGAAGCGCTCGGATTACAAGCTCAGAGCTCGGGCGGGTAGGCTAGGCCGACGTAGGTCGTGTGGGCCCAGACGCCCCGCACCAGTGAAGAGAAGTGAGCGAGGGTAGTCGTGGGCTCTGTTATCAAGAAGCGGCGCAAGCGGATGGCTAAGAAGAAGCACCGCAAGCTGCTCAAGCGCACCCGCGTCCAGCGCCGTAACAAGAAGTAAACGGCAGCTGTACGTGTTCTCCGCAGCCCCTCCACCATCCTGGTGGAGGGGCTGCGGTGCAGCCGGGGGACTTCTTCGAGGGAGGCGCTGAGCTCGTGGGGAAGGTCGTACTCGTCACCGGGGCAGCCCGGCAGTTGGGCGGCCGCTTCGTGCGCCGGATCCAACGTGACCCGGATGTCGAGCGGGTGATCGCGGTGGACGCGGTGACACCGCCGCACCGGCTCGGATCGGCGGAGTTCGTCCGTACGGACATCAGACAGTCGGCGATCGCCCGCGTGCTGGCCGAGCACGCCGTCGACACGGTGGTGCACCTGGCGGTCACCGGGGGCAGCGCGGGCACGGGCGGCGCGCACAGCACCGTCAAGGAAACGAACGTCATCGGCACCATGCAGCTCCTCGGGGCCTGCCAGAAGTCGCCGACGGTACGGCGGCTCGTGGTGAAGTCCAGCACCAGCGTCTACGGGGGCACCCCCCGGGACCCGGCCGTCTTCACCGAGACCACGGAGCCGAAATCCCTGCCGGCGGGAGGCTTCGCCAAGGACGCCGCCGAGGTCGAGGGCTACGTACGGGGCTTCGCGCGCAGACGGCCGGACGTGGCGGTGTGCGTGCTGCGGTTCGCGAACATCCTCGGGCCCTTCGCGGACTCGGCGCTCGCCGAGTACTTCTCCATTCCGGTGATGCCGACCGTGCTGGGGTACGACCCGCGGCTGCAGTTCGTCCACGAGGACGATGTGCTCGAAGTGCTGCGGCTGGCGGCGAAGGAACCGAGGCGCGGGACGCTCAACAGCGGGACCTTCAACATCGCGGGTGACGGCGTCCTGCTGCTGTCGCAGTGCTCGCGGCGGCTGGGGCGGCCCACGCTGCCGCTGCTGCTGCCCGCGCTCAACTGGGTGGGCTCCGCGCTGCGCGCGGTCGGTGCCACCGACTTCTCGCCGGAGCAGATAAGGCTTCTCACCCACGGCCGGGTCGTGGAGACCACGCAGATGCGCGAGGTCCTCGGCTTCGAGCCGCTCTACACGACCGCCGAGACCTTCGCGGACTTCGCGCGGAGCCGGGGAAGCGGGCTGCTGCCGCCGGAGCGGGTCGGACGGGCCGTGGACCGGTTGGCGGCCATGCTGGATGCAGACGGTCTCAAGGACGACGCCCACGCGGCTGAAGGAGCGAAGCAATAGTGGCGGACGCCAAGGTCATTCCGTTCGACGAGGACCGGCCGCGGCGGCGCATCCCCCGCCGGGTGCGGGCGGTGCCCGCACCCGAGCCGGTGGTGGAGCAGCCGGCCGCTCCCGAGCCCGCTCCGGCCGCGCTGCCCGGCGACAGCTGGGACCGGCGGATCGCGGGCGGGCTGGCGTTCCTGCGTCGGCGGGTCACCGGCGACTACGAGGTCGACGACTTCGGCTACGACAAGGAACTGACGGACCAGGTCCTGATGTCCCTGCTGCGGCCGCTGTACGACAAGTACTTCCGGGTCGAGGTCAAGGGCATCGAGAACATCCCGGCCGAGGGCGGCGCGCTGATCGTGGCGAACCACTCCGGGACGCTGCCGCTGGACGGGCTGATGCTCCAGGTCGCCGTGCACGACCACCATCCGGCGGAGCGGCACCTGCGGCTGCTGGCGGCGGACCTGGTCTTCATGCTGCCGGTGGTCAACGAGCTGGCCCGCAAGGCGGGACACACCCTGGCGTGCGCGGAGGACGCGCAGCGGCTGCTGGAGGCCGGGGAGCTGGTCGGCGTGATGCCGGAGGGCTTCAAGGGGATAGGGAAGCCGTTCGGAGACCGGTACAGGCTGCAGCGGTTCGGGCGGGGCGGGTTCGTCTCCACGGCGCTGCGGGCGGGGACGCCGATCGTGCCGTGCTCGATCGTGGGGGCGGAGGAGATCTACCCCATGGTCGGCAACGCGAAGACGCTGGCACGGCTGCTGGGGGTCCCGTACTTCCCGATCACACCGACGTTTCCGTGGCTCGGGCCGCTGGGTGCGCTGCCGTTGCCGACGAAGTGGACGATCCAGTTCGGCGAGCCGATCCCGACGGACGGGTACGCCGCGGAGGCGGCGGAGGACCCGATGCTGATGTTCAACCTCACGGACCAGGTGCGGGAGCAGATCCAGCACACGCTCTACAAGCTGCTGGTGCAGCGGCGGTCCGTGTTCTTCTGACCCGTCGCCGGCGGGGCCGGACGACGGGGCCGGGTGGAATCGAAGGGAAAGGGCGGGGCTGCCGGGGCGGCCCCGCCCTTTGCGCTATTCGGCGTCCTCCGCGCCCAGACCCAGGCCCGGGAGGAGGCCCGGGAGGAGGGGCGGGATGGTGATGTCCGGCTTGGGGTCCTCCGGCGTACCCGTGGCGGGCGGGGCCGACTGTCCCGCGGGCGGGTTGAGCAGGTCGCCCGTACCGCCGAGGAGACCGCCGGCGGGGGGCCGTGCGCTGCCCGAGGGGGACGGCGCCGCGGAGCTGCTGCCGGAAGGCGTGCCGGCGGGCGGGGCGGACGGCTGGGTGCCGCTCGGGGTGCCCGGTTTGGCGGACGCACCGGGGGTGCCGCCGTTGCCGCGGGGCTGCTCCGGTGGCTTGGGGAGCAGGCTCTGGAGCGGCGCCACGTCTTCGTCTATGGCCTGGAAGACCGACTCCACCTCACCGCCCACGTCCGTGAGCTGTGCCGGGAGCTTTTCGCGGAGCTTGCCCCACGCGTCGCGGTGGGAGCGGGAGAACGACGACAGCTTCTGGATCGGGCCGAGCGAGCCGTCCCGTTCGTAAGCGGCCTGGAGGAGGCGGTGGCCCTCCTCCGCGTCGTGCTTCACGCCCGCCAGGGCCCGGCGGATGGCGCCCAGGGACTCGTGGTCCAGGTCGCCCAGCCGGCCCCGCTCCATCAGCCTGCGGGCTTCCGACAGACGGCTGGAGGCCTGGTCGAGATAGAGCTCGCCCCGGTCCGAGTCGTCGTCGGCCATCCCCAGCTTCAGGTCCTCCATGCCCCGCTTCACGGGGTAGAGGTGGTCACCGGGCAGGGCGTCGGAACTGGCAGCGGCCACTCCGCTGAAGGCCCCTGCGGCCACACCCACGGTGAGGCCGCCCGCTGCGATGCCCTTGGACCAGCGGGAGCGGGGCCGCAATTTCCGGAGCGGGGCCGCCCGGTGGGCGCCGCGGCCGGTCCGCTGTTCGGGCACCTGAGGGTCCGAGGCGGCACCGCCCCCGGCCCTCTCCTCCAGCGCCATGGTCTCCATGGCGGCAATGAGCCGGGCTCGTTGCACCACCTTGACCTCGGGGTCCAGCGCTGGGCGCGGCATTCTTTCGCCGAGCACGCTCGCCAAAGCCAACAACCGGTCGTGGTCGGCAGGTTCGGCAGGTGCCTCGGACTGCTCGGCCGCCGAGTCCGGTTCCGGAAAATCGGACGGGGTCCGATCCTCCAGGGCCTGGGCGAAGGCGTTCGCCCGCCGGTGCGGGGTCACGTTCGCGATCACTGGCGGCACCTCCTCTCGTCATGACGATCGACTCCCCAAGGTGTCCGGAAGGTTGCCTTCCTTGAGCGCATCCACACTTTCGAGTGAGCGGCTTCGGGCAAAGCGTGTCCACAGGGAGCCTGCATTCCGCACAACGAGCGTCGCGGCACTTGGGTTACGGACGAAGGATGATCTGACCACAGCGTCATCGAGGGGTCACCGAATGTGAGGTTGTGTGGTGTCGGAGGGTCAGCGGGCGTCTTCGGGGAGGAGGCGGGCCAGCGTGCGGACCGCCCGGTACTGGAGCGTCTTGATGGCGCCCTCGTTCTTCCCCATCACCCGGGCCGTCTCGGCGACCGAGAGGCCCTGCAGGAAGCGCAGGGTCACGCACTCCTGCTGCTGCGGATTGAGCTTGCGCACGGCCTCCAGCAGGGCCGCGTTGGAGAGGGACTCCAGGACGGAGTCCTCGGGGCTGCGCTCGACCTCGTTCGCGTCGAGCATCTCGCCGGTGGTGACCTCCAGCCGGAAGCGGCTGGACTTGAAGTGGTCCGCCACCAGGTTGCGGGCGATCGTCACGAGCCAGGCGCCGAAGTCGCGCCCCTGCCAGGTGAAGGTGGAGATCCGGCGCAGGGCGCGCAGGAACGTCTCGCTGGTGAGGTCCTCCGCGGTCGCCTTGCCGCCGACGCGGTAGTAGATGTACCGGTAGACCGTGTCGCTGTACTGGTCGTACAGGCGGCCGAAGGCCTCGGCCTCGCCCGCCTGGGCACGTTCGACCAGATCCATCATCCGGGCCTGGTCGCTGTCCGCGGTGGGACGGCGGTGGGTGGCCTGGGTGCCGGTGCCGGCGGCGTTCGAGCCACCGGCGGCGCGACCTCGTCTGCCCACCGTCGCGCCGCCGTCGGTCAGGGCATAGCAAGGACCGGCCGGGCCGATACCGGCAGGGACCGCGGCGGCGAAGGCGGGGACGGCGTACGCGGCGGTGGGGACGAAGCCGCGCAGGTGGTCGAGGACCGTTGCGCGCAGCTGAGCCAGGCCCGAGGCGTCAACCCCGACAGGTGGGTACACGGGACTCCCAGAGGCAGAGCTTCCATCACGTGCAGTGCGGGACCGTTCACCCGTCGTGGCGACAGATGGCCGGTGGCATGCGTTTGAGGAGAATAACGCTTCGTACAGGCGGCGCTACACCCAGTTGCTCAAATCACCGGTTCCGACACTTCTGTTGCGTGTCGAGGGCATATTCAGTCGCAGATGGTGATCGATTCTTGATCGCTTGGATACGCGGAATGGACGCTTCCAAGGGGGCTCGCGACCGAGTCGGGCATGCCGGAGTGCCGCGCCGGGGGCGCGGGTAGAGGTGAGCGAATGCCCGTGGCCGGGCCGCGGTCGCCCCGGGCCGGGGCGCGCGGGCCCCGGGCCTGGTGTTGTTACTTGCGGCGGCGGTGCAGGGCGATGGCCGCGGCGGCGCCGCCCGCGATCGCGCCGACGCCGGCGGCCGCCGGGACGCCGACCTTCACGGCCTTGCGACCGGTCCGATAGTCGCGCAGCCGCCAGTCGTTGGTCCGGGCATGCTTGCGCAGTTTTGTATCGGGATTGATCGCGTACGGATGTCCGACCAGCGACAGCATCGGGATGTCGTTGTGCGAATCGCTGTACGCGGCGCAGCGTTCGAGATCGAGTCCCTCGGCGGCGGCCAGGGCGCGGACCGCCTCCGCCTTCGCGGGGCCGTGCAGCGGCTCGCCGACCAGGCGGCCGGTGTAGACCCCGTCGACGGACTCGGCGACGGTGCCCAGGGCCCCGGTCAGGCCGAGCCTGCGGGCGATGATCGTGGCCGTCTCCACGGGGGCGGCCGTGACCAGCCAGACCTTCTGGCCGGCGTCGAGGTGGGCCTGGGCCAGGGCGCGGGTGCCCGGCCAGATCCGCTCGGCCATGTACTCGTCGTAGATCTCCTCGCCGATCGCCATCAGCTCGGAGACCTTGTGGCCCTTGACGATGGACAGGGCGCTGTCGCGGGCGTCCTGCATGTGCTCGGGGTCCTCGACCCCGGCGAGCCGGAACCAGGCCTGCTGCCAGGCGAAGCGGGCGAGCTCGCGCCGCTGGAAGAACTCGCGCTTGTAGAGGCCGCGGCCGAAGTGGAAGATCGCGGCGCCCTGCATGACGGTGTTGTCGAGGTCGAAGAAGGCGGCGGCGAGATCGTCACCGGCGACCGGGAAGGCGGGCTCTTCCGGGGGTGCCTGCGGGCCTTCCTCGACGGGGAGCCCGGGTTCCGTTTCGAGCCCGGCGGCCGGTGGGGCCTCGGCCAGAGCGGTCTTGCGGGCGGCCTCGGCCGAGGCCTCGCCCGCCAGCACGCTGCGTGCGGTGGCGGAGCGCCGACGAGGGGGGAGCCATCCGAGAGCGGCCATGACGCGAGCATAGCCACTGTGTTCGGGAGTTCCCGAACCGATGGGATGCGGAGGCGTGAACTCTTCGGGGCGCTCCTGTTACGCGGGGGCGCGGGAGAATGGCGGCATGAGCCCTTTGTTGCGCCGTAAGGAAAAGAAGCGTCCCGGGGAGCGGATGGTGACGCTCATCGGGAAGCCGGGGTGCCACTTGTGCGACGAGGCGGAGGAGGTGGTCGCGAAGGTGTGCGCCGAGACAGGGGCACAGTGGGAGAAGAAGGACATCTCGCAGGACGAGGAGCTCTACCGGTTGCACTGGGAGCAGATCCCGGTCGTGCTCGTGGACGGCGAACAGCACACCTTCTGGAGGGTGAACCCCGACCGGCTCCGGCGGGCACTGGAGGCCTGACCTTCATCCCGGTTACCATCATGGGCGATTTATGGGGTCTCGGGGGCGTATCTGTGAGGAGTGTGCACGGTTTTGCCCCCTTTGGGATTTGAACGGGTTCGGCGTGCCGCTGGTTCCGGCTCTCCATGCCGAAGTCGCGTGACCCCGGTCACTTTGCTCGGACAAAGCGGACACAATCTTTGTGCACGCGTTCACAAAGGCATAGCCTGCTGTCGACGGGGCGGTCCTGGGACAAGTGGCCGCCTGCAGCCCCGCTCATCCCGCAGGAGCATCGTGGCAACTGGCCGAACTCACCGACCGGCGACCCGCAGCCGAGGTATTCCCGAGGCCACTGTCGCCCGGCTTCCGCTGTACTTGCGTGCCCTCACCGCGCTCTCCGAGCGATCGGTGCCCACGGTGTCCTCCGAAGAGCTCGCGGCCGCCGCCGGAGTCAACTCCGCGAAGCTGCGCAAGGACTTCTCGTACCTCGGTTCCTACGGGACCCGCGGCGTCGGCTACGACGTCGAGTACCTCGTCTACCAGATCTCCCGCGAGCTCGGCCTGACCCAGGACTGGCCGGTCGTCATCGTCGGCATCGGTAACCTCGGCGCCGCCCTCGCCAACTACGGCGGTTTCTCCGCGCGCGGCTTCCGCGTCGCGGCCCTCATCGACGCCGACCCGGCGATGGCCGGCAAGCCGGTCGCCGGTATGGCCGTGCAGCACACCGATGATCTGGAGAAGATCATCTCGGAGAACGGCGTCTCGATCGGCGTGATCGCGACCCCCGCGGGCGCGGCCCAGCAGGTCAGCGAGCGGCTGATCGCGGCCGGCGTCACCTCCATCCTGAACTTCGCGCCCACCGTGCTGTCCGTGCCCGAGGGCGTGGACGTGCGCAAGGTCGACCTCTCCATCGAGCTCCAGATCCTCGCCTTCCACGAGCAGCGCAAGGCCGGTGAGGAAGCGGCCGCCGCCGCCTCCGGCGGCTCCTCCGTGGGTGGCGCCGCCCCCGCCGCGGCCGTGGTGCCGCCGGCCGGGCGCAGTGCCGCCGAGACGCGCAAGGGCGGGCCCGAGGGTGACGTGCCGGCGGTGATGCCGGCATGAGTCTGCTCGTCGTAGGGCTGAGCCACCGCAGTGCGCCCGTGAGTGTGCTGGAGCGCGCCTCGCTGTCCGCCGATGCCAAGGTGAAGCTGCTGCACGACACCCTCGCCGCCGAACCGGCGACCGAGGCGACCGTGCTCGCCACCTGCAACCGGATCGAGCTGTACGCGGACGTGGACAAGTTCCACGCCGGCGTCGCCGAGCTGTCCACGCTGCTCGCGCAGCACAGTGGCGTCGCGCTGGAGGAGCTCACCCCGTACCTGTACGTGCACTACGAGGACCGGGCGGTGCACCACCTGTTCTCGGTGGCGTGCGGGCTGGACTCGATGGTCGTGGGCGAGGGCCAGATCCTCGGACAGATCAAGGACGCGCTGGCGCTGGGGCAGGAGCTCCACTCCGCCGGCCGGCTGATCAACGATCTGTTCCAGCAGGCGCTGCGGGTCGGCAAGCGGGCGCACTCCGAGACCGGGATCGACCGGGCCGGTCAGTCGCTCGTGACCTTCGGTCTGGAGCAGCTGGCCGTGCGGACGCCGGTGACGGAGTGGGCGGCCGGGAAGCGTGCGCTGGTGATCGGGGCCGGGTCGATGTCCTCGCTGGCCGCGGCCACGCTGGCGCGGGTCGGGATTTCCGAGATCGTCGTGGCGAACCGGACCGCCGACCGGGCGGAGCGGCTGGCGGAGATTCTGGTTGCCTCGGGCACCGGGGTCTCGGCCGTGGCCGTGCCGATGGCTCGGGTCGCCGATGAGCTGACACGAGTCGACGTGGTGGTGTCCTGCACCGGTGCCACCGGGCTCGTGCTGACCGCCGACGACGTGCTCTCCGCCGTCTCCTGGGGCGCCGGTGGGCTCGCGCCGGCGGAGCAGGGAGAGGCCGGGGCTGCGCCCCAGGCCGACCAGGGGCTCCGCCCCCGGACCCCCGCGCCTCAAACGCCGGCGGGGCTGGAATTGGCCGATGTCGTGGCCCGGCTGGCTGCTGCCGCGCAGACGCACGGGCGGCTCGCCGACGCCGGGGCCGCGCGGACGATCAGCGCTCCCGTGGAGGCCGACGGGTGCCCCGTCGGGCCCGACGGGCGCTCCGCGCTGACCGGGGTCGACGCCAACTCCCTCGAACTGCACGGGACCTGGGCCGACCAGGGGGAGGCCGCCGCGCAGCGGCAGCCGCGCCGGAGCACCCGTACGCAGGTCCACGCGACCGCCGTCCGGCTCGCGCTGCTCGACCTGGCCATGCCCAGGGACATCGACGCGGCGGTGCACCGGATCCCGGGCGTACGGCTCGTGGACATCGAGTCCCTCGCGGAGGCGTCCGCCGACGCCCCGATGGCGGCCGACGTCGACGCCGTACGCGGGATAGTCGCCCAGGAGGTGGAGGCCTTCGGGGCGGCGCAGCGGGCCGCGCACATCACGCCCACCGTCGTCGCCCTGCGGGCCATGGCGGCCGAGGTCGTGGCCATGGAAGTGGCGCGGCTCGACGGGCGGGTGCCCGACCTCGACGAACGGCAGCGTGCCGAGGTCACCCAGACCGTGCGGCGTGTCGTGGACAAACTCCTCCACGCGCCGACCGTGCGCGTCAAGCAGCTCGCGAGCGAGCCCGGCGGCGCCGGGTACGCGGAAGCGCTGCGCGAACTCTTCGACCTCGACCCTCAGACGGTTGCTTCCGTCAGCCGGGCGGACGTGGCCGATCCGATGAACGACGACGACCCAGGACGGGCATCATGAACACACGTCCCGACCAGCCGCTGCGGCTCGGTACGCGGCGGAGCAAGCTGGCCATGTCCCAGTCGGGGCACGTCGCCGACGCGGTACGGGCCGTCACCGGCCGCGCCGTCGAGCTCGTGGAGATCACGACCTACGGCGACGTCTCGCGCGAGCACCTCTCGCAGATCGGCGGGACGGGCGTGTTCGTCACCGCCCTGCGCGACGCGCTGCAGCGCGGTGAGGTCGACTTCGCCGTGCACTCGCTGAAGGACCTGCCGACCGCGCAGCCCGACGACCTCGTGATCGCGGCCATGCCGCGCCGCGAGGACGCGCGGGACGCGCTCGTCGCCCGGGACGGTCTGACCTTCGAGCAGCTGCCCGACGGTGCCCGCATCGGTACCGGCTCGCCGCGGCGCACCGCCCAGCTCAACCACCTGGCGCTGTCGCTCGGCAAGCGGATCGAGACGGTGCCGATCCGCGGCAACGTCGACACCCGGATCGGCTTCGTCCGTGACGGTGAGCTCGACGCCGTCGTCCTGGCGGCCGCCGGGCTGAACCGGATCGGACGCGGCGACGAAGCGACCGACCTGCTGTCCGTCGACAGCGTCCTGCCGGCCCCCGGTCAGGGCGCCCTGGCCGTGGAGTGCCTCGCGTCCGACACGGACCTCGTCGCCGCGCTCGGTGTACTCGACGACCCGCACACCCGGGCCGCCGTGACCGCCGAGCGTTCCCTGCTCGCCGCCCTGGAAGCAGGCTGCAGCGCACCCGTGGGCGCGTTCGCCGACCTGCTGGCGGACGGGGAGATTGTCAATGAAATGCGCCTGCGCGGCGTCGTCGGAACCCTCGACGGCACGACGCTGGTGCAGCTGTCCACCACCGGTCCCGTGCCCCAGTCGTACGACGAGGCCATGGCGCTCGGCCGCGAACTCGCGGACGAGATGCTGGCCAAGGGCGCGGCCGGTCTGATGGGGGAGCGATCGCTTTGAACCCCTCAATTCCGACCACCTCCGCTTTTCCGGCCGTCGCCGCCCACGGACGCGTCACCTTCCTCGGTGCCGGACCGGGCGACCCGGGTCTGCTGACGCTGCGCGCCGTCGAGGCGCTCGCCGCCGCGGACGTACTGATCGCGGAGCCCGAGGTGCTCGAGGTCGTACGGACGCATGCGCGCGCGAATGTCGACACGCCGCAGCTGACGATTGCTGACGAAGTGTCAGCAGCCGCCGGGGTCCCTGTGATCCGGGACGCAGCCAATCTTGTCATGGAGGCCGCACGCTCCGGCAGGCGGGTCGTGCGTGCCGTCACGGGCGACCCCGGCCTCGACGGCAACGCCGCCGAGGAGATGCTCGTCTGCGCCACCGCCGGCATCCCCTTCGAGGTGGTGCCCGGTGTCGCGACCGCGGTGGGCGTGCCCGCGTACGCCGGTGTCCCGCTGCGCGACAAGCAGGGCGCGGACGTGCGGTTCGTCGACGCCAGGACCGCCTCGCCGCGCTGCTGGAGCGAGGTGGGTGCCAGCGACGGCATCCTCGTCGTCTCCGCGACGCTGGAGACCGTCCCGGCGGCCGCCGCCGAGCTGATCGGCGCCGGGCGCAAGCCCGACACCCCGCTGACCGTGACCGTCGCCGGTACCACCACGCGGCAGCGGACCTGGTGCGCGACGCTGGGCACGATCGCCCAGGTCTTCAAGCAGGGCAAGGTGCTCCCCTCGCCCGAGGGTGCCCGGCCCGTCATAGCCGTGGTCGGTGAGCACAGCGCCGTCGCACGGCGCGAGGACCTGTCCTGGTTCGAGTCGAAGCCGCTCTTCGGCTGGCGGGTCCTCGTACCGCGCACCAAGGAGCAGGCCGCATCGCTCTCCGACCAGCTGCGTTCGTACGGCGCGGTGCCCCACGAGGTGCCGACCATTGCCGTGGAGCCGCCGCGCACCCCGCAGCAGATGGAGCGCGCGGTGAAGGGCCTGGTGACGGGCCGCTACGAGTGGATCGCCTTCACCTCGGTCAACGCCGTGAAGGCCGTCCGCGAGAAGTTCGAGGAGTACGGGCTCGACGCGCGCGCCTTCGCGGGCATCAAGGTCGCCGCGGTGGGCGAGCAGACGGCCGCCGCGCTCGTGGAGTTCGGCGTGAAGCCGGACCTGGTGCCCAGCGGTGAGCAGTCCGCCGCCGGACTGCTGGAGGACTGGCCGCCGTACGACCCGGTCTTCGACCCGATCGACCGCGTGTTCCTGCCGCGGGCCGACATCGCGACCGAGACGCTGGTCGCCGGGCTGATCGAGCTCGGGTGGGAGGTCGACGACGTCACCGCCTACCGGACCGTGCGCGCGTCGCCGCCGCCGGCGGACACGCGCGAGGCGATCAAGGGCGGCGGTTTCGACGCCGTTCTCTTCACGTCCTCGTCCACGGTCCGCAACCTGGTCGGCATCGCCGGCAAGCCGCACAACGTGACCGTCATCGCCTGTATCGGGCCGGCGACGGCCAAGACGGCGGAGGAGCACGGGCTGCGCGTGGACGTACTGTCCCCGGAGCCGTCGGTGTCGAAGCTGGCGGAGGCCCTCGCCGAGTACGGTGCGGCGCGCCGAGAGGCGGCCAAGGAGGCCGGCGAGACGGTGTTCCGGCCGAGCGAGCGGCGGCCGGGGGCGCGGAGGCGTCGCACGACCTGAGCGGGTGAGGCCGGGCCGGACGCCGGCCGGTGGAACGGGTGAGGGGCCCGGGTGCGGAGGAATTCCGCGCCCGGGCCCCTTTCGTCGCTCCGGCCCCGGTGATCCCGTTGTGCGGCGGCTCCCGCCCCGCGAGGATCGCCGCCGGACGGGACCGGGAGGCGTACGCGTACGACCGGCGGGCCCGCAGGCCCGGAACGCAGGCGCCGTCAGGTGGGGTTCGCGCTGCGGAAGGCGCGCCGGTAGCTGTCGGGCGGGACCCCGACGACCCGCTTGAACTGGCGCCGCAGCGTCGTGGCGGTACCCATGCCGGTGGCGGCGGCGACCGCCTCGACGGTGTCGTCGGTGGCCTCCAGGAGCTCCTGGGCGCGGCGGACCCGCTGGGTGAGCAGCCACTGCAGGGGTGTCTGGCCGGTGACC
This sequence comes from Streptomyces sp. NPDC054932, assembly GCF_053610205.1. Lineage (NCBI taxonomy): Bacteria > Bacillati > Actinomycetota > Actinomycetes > Kitasatosporales > Streptomycetaceae > Streptomyces > Streptomyces sp. NPDC054932. The sequence goes on from NZ_JBSGXU010000103.1 coordinate 16,829, forward strand.
GCCCGGAACTGCCGTCCGAGATGGCGCGGGCTCGTACTGGCCCTGCGCGCCAAGTCGGTGACGGTCAGCGGCCGGTCGAGGCGCTGCTGGGCCCAGGCGAGCAGATCGGCGAGCCGGTGGTCCCCCGCGACCTCCACCGGGGTGGAGACGAACTGGGCCTGACCGCCGGGCCGGTGCGGCTGCATGACGAGGCGGCGGGCGATGGAGTTGGCGACGGCGGCGCCGTGGTCGAGGTGGATCAGGTGCAGGCACAGGTCCACGGCGGCGGCCTTGCCGGCGGCCGTGAGCACGCTGCCGTTGTCCGTGTAGAGCACGTCCGGGTCGACCTCGGCCCGCGGATGACGGGCGCTCAGCTCCGCGGCGTGCGCCCAGTGGGTGGTGGCCCGCCGGCCGTCCAGCAGGCCCGCGGCGCCGAGCACGAAGGCGCCGGTGCACAGGGAGGCGACCCGGGCGCCCGCCTCGTGGGCCGCGCGCACGGCGTCGATCAGCTCGGGCGGCGGCGGCTCGTCCACGTCGGCGCACGCGGGCACGATCACGGTGTCGGCCCGGACCAGGCGCTCCAGCCCGTGGTCGGGCTCGACCGTGAACGGGCCGACGCGCACCGGGCCGGGGCCGCAGAGCAGGACGTCGTACCAGCCCTGCGGGGCGTCGGGCGGGGGGTTGCCGAAGATCTCGTAGGCCACCGCCAGCTCGAAGTGCAGCAGGTGTCCGGCGGCCGCCAGGGCGACGGTGGGCATGTCCGAAAGTGTACGGGTGATGTCGTTCCGGACCATCACGGCCGGGCCGTGCCCGCCCCGAGACTGGGTCTGTCGGGACGGCGAGGACGCCGGGACGCATCGAGGACGGGGAGAGCGATGAGCACGGTGAGCACGGTGAGCGGGGCGCGTACGGCCGGTGCGGTGGTGGTCTACGGGGCGACGGGACACACCGGTCGTTTCATCGTCGCCGAGCTGCGCAGGCGCGGTATCGCGACCGTCGTCTCCGGCCGCGACGCGGCCCGGCTGGAGGAGTCGGCGGCCGCCGGTGCGGACGTGCTCGTCCGTCCGGCCACCGTGGACGACCCGGCCTCGCTGGACCGGGCCCTCGCCGGAGCCGCGGCCGTCGTCAATGCCGCCGGACCGTTCGCGGTGACGGCGGGCCCGCTCGTCGAGGCGGCCCTGCGCGCGGGGATCCCGTACGTCGACGTCGCGGCGGAGATCGAGGCGAACGCGGCGATGTTCGCGGACCACGCGGAAGCGGCCCGCGAGGCGCAGGTGCCCGTGGTGCCGGCCATGGCCTTCTACGGGGGCCTGGGCGACCTGCTCGTCGGCGCGGCGATGGGGGAGTGGACCGCGGCGGACGAGGTGCACGTCGCCTACGGGCTGAGCAGCTGGCGGCCCACGGCGGGCACCAGGGTGGCCGGTGAGGTGTCGCACGAGCGCCGTGCGGGCCGCCGGGTGCGGTTCACGGACGGCGCGCTGCAGTACCACGACGATCAGTTGTCGGAGCAGGACTGGGACTTCCCCGAACCGCTGGGCCGGCGGGCGGTGATCGCCGAGTTCACCATGGCCGATGTCGTCACCGTCCCCAGTCACGTGGCCGTGCCCGAGGTGCGCACCTACATGGCCGTGGAGGCGGCCCGGGACCTGGCCGGGGCGGACACCCCGGCGCCGGAGCCGGTCGACGACCTCGGACGGTCCGACCAGACCTTCGTCGTCGACGTCCGGGTCCGCGCGGGCGGTGCGGAGCGCCGTGCCACGGCCCGCGGCCAGGACATCTACGCGGTCACCGCGCCCCTGGCGGTGGAGGCCGTGGAGCGCGTCCTGTCCGGGCGCACCCGGACGACGGGTGTGGCCTCGGCCGCCGCGATGTTCGACGCGGGGGACTTCCTGCGGGCGCTGGCCCCTCACCTGTCGGTGGAGGTCTCGCACTGACCGGTGGACGGTCCGGGGACGGGTGGAGCCCGGGAGCGGGGGGCCCGGGCTCTACCCTTGTCCGGACTGCTGTCGATGCTCGAAGAGGCGACTGAAGATGAGCGCGTACGGATCCTTCCCCGGTTCGCGGCCCCGCCGGCTGCGCACCACCCCGGCGATGCGGCGGATGGTCGCGGAGAACCGGCTGCACCCCTCGGACCTGATCCTCCCGGCGTTCGTACGGGAGGGCATCAGCGAGCCCCTGGCGATCTCCGCGATGCCGGGCGTCGTGCAGCACACCCGGGACACGCTGCGGAAGGCCGCCGTCGAGGCGGTCGCGGCGGGGGTCTCCGGGATCATGCTGTTCGGTGTTCCGGCCGACGAGAACAAGGATGCGCTGGGCACGGCGGGCACCGAGCCGGACGGGATCCTGCAGGTCGCGATCCGCGATGTGAAGGCCGAGGTCGGGGACGACCTGGTGATCATGTCGGACCTGTGCCTGGACGAGTACACCGACCACGGCCACTGCGGCGTGCTGGACGAGCACGGGCGCGTGGACAACGACGCGACGCTGGAGCGGTACGCCGAGATGGCGCAGGTCCAGGCGGACGCGGGCGTCCACGTGGTCGGGCCCAGCGGGATGATGGACGGGCAGGTCGGCGTCATCCGTGACGCGCTGGACGAGACCGGGCACGAGGACGTCTCGATCCTCGCGTACACGGCGAAGTACTCCTCCGCCTTCTACGGTCCCTTCCGCGAGGCCGTCGCCTCCTCGCTGCAGGGCGACCGCAAGACCTACCAGCAGGACCCGGCGAACGCCCGGGAGTCCCTGCGGGAGCTGGCCCTCGACCTGGAGGAGGGCGCGGACATGGTGATGGTCAAGCCGGCCGGCCCCTACCTCGACATCCTGTACCGGGTCGCGCAGGCGGTGGACGTTCCGGTGGCGGCGTACCAGATCAGCGGCGAGTTCGCGATGATCGAGGCGGCGGCGGAGAAGGGCTGGATCGAGCGTGAACGCGCCATCCTGGAGACCCTGCTGGGCATCAAGCGGGCGGGCGCCGACACGATCCTCACCTACTGGGCGACCGAAGTGGCGGGCTGGCTCCGCGAGACCCGCTGACGGCCGGCCGGGCTACGGCCAGTCGACGATGCCGTAGAAGACGAGGAAGTCGAGGACGACGGCGGCCGGGGCGATGACGGCGAACCAGACCCTGGCGGTGGCGAACCGCCGCTGCCGGGGGAGCGCCCAGGCGGTGACCAGCAGGACCAGGACCGCCACCAGGCCGGACCCGAACACGGGGAAGGCGACGTGGTAGGAGGTGTCGAACCGGTCGCTCGCCGCGGTTGCGCAGGAGTCGCAGGCCATCGGGGACATCCCGACGAGGAAGAACGCGACGGCGGCCAGGGGCAGCGTCAGCAGGGTGGAGACGAGGGGCGCGACGAACGTGCGCGGGTGGCGCGGGGCGTCCGGGGCGACCAGGGGCTGGTTGTCCATGCGGTCAGTCAACCGGCCTGCGGCAAAGGGCACATGAGTGCGGATACTCAGGTGCTCATGGGGTCGAACGCCGACGGGGCGGCGTACGCCGACCGTGTGTCGGAGTGACGCCGCCCTGGGGCGGAGCGGGGTGCGGGGTGGCCCGCGGGGTCATGCCGGTTACTTCGGGTCGCGGTTGAACGAGGCCGTCGACCAGCGGTAGCCGAGGGCGGCCAGGCCGATGGACCAGGCGACCGCGAGCCATCCGTTGTGGCCGATCTCGGTGCCGAGCAGCAGGCCGCGCAGGGTCTCGATGGCGGGGGTGAAGGGCTGGTACTGGGCGATCGGCTGGAACCAGCCCGGCATCGCCTCGATCGGGGTGAACGCGCTGGAGATGAGCGGCAGCAGGATCAGCGGCATCGCGCTGTTGCTGGCGGCCTCGGCGTTCGGGCTGGCCATGCCCATCCCGACCGCGATCCAGGTCAGTGCCAGGGCGAAGAGCGAGAGCAGTCCGAAGGCCGCGAGCCACTCCAGGGCGGTGGCGTCCGTGGACCGGAAACCGATGGCCACGGCGACGGCGCCGACGAGGACCACGCTGGCGATCGACTGCAGGACGCTGCCGACGACGTGCCCGACGAGCACGGAGCCCCGGTGGATCGCCAGTGTGCGGAAGCGGGCGATGATGCCCTCGGACATGTCGGTGGAGACGGACACCGCGGCCCCGATGACGGTGCTGCCGATGGTCATCAGCAGGATGCCCGGGACGACGTACGCGATGTACTCGGAGCGGCCGGCGCCGCCCATGCCCGCGCTCATCACGTTGCCGAAGATGTAGACGAAGAGCAGCAGCAGCATCACCGGGGTGAGCAGCAGGTTCAGGGTCAGCGACGGGTAGCGCCGGGCGTGCAGGAGGTTGCGGCGCAGCATCGTGGAGCAGTCGCGCACGGCGAGGGAGAGGGAGCTCATCGGACGTTCTCCTTGGGCTGGTCGGGGACCTTGGCGGAGCCGGTCAGGGCGAAGAACACGTCGTCGAGGTCGGGGGTGTGCACGGTCAGCTCGTCCGCCTCGATGCCGGCCGAGTCCAGCCGGTCGAGGACGGAGCGCAGCTCGCGCTGGCTGCCGTCGCTGGGGATCTGCAGCGACAGCGACTCCTCGTCCCGGGCCGCCGTGCCCAGGGCGAGGGCGGCGGACCGGTAGGCGGCCGGGTCGGTGAAGCGGAGCCGGACGTGTCCGCCGGGAACCAGCCGCTTCAGCTCCTCGGCGCTGCCCTCGGCGGCGATCTTCCCGTCGTTGAGGACGGCGATGCGGTCGGCGAGCTGGTCGGCCTCCTCCAGGTACTGGGTGGTGAGGAAGACGGTGACGCCGCCCGTGACGAGCTCGCGGATGATCCGCCACATGTTGTGGCGGCTGCGCGGATCGAGGCCGGTGGTCGGCTCGTCGAGGAAGATGATCCGCGGGTCGCCGACCAGGGTCATGGCGATGTCGAGACGGCGCTTCATGCCGCCGGAGTAGGTGGAGGCCGGCTTCTTCGCCGCTTCGACCAGGTCGAAGCGCTCCAGCAGCTCGGCGGTGATCCGACGCCCCTCGCGCCGGGACAGGTGGTGCAGGTCCGCCAGCAGGAGCATGTTCTCCTCGCCGGTGATCAGGCCGTCGACGGCGGAGAACTGCCCGGTGACACCGATCGCGGCCCGGACCGCCTGAGGGTCGGCGGCCAGGTCGTGACCGCCGACGTGCAGGTCGCCGGCGTCGGCGGTGACGAGGGTGGAGAGGATCTTGACGGCGGTGGTCTTGCCGGCGCCGTTCGGGCCGAGCAGGGAGAAGACCGTTCCTTCGGGGACGGCAAGGTCGATGCCGTCGAGCACGGTCTTGTCGCCGTAGGACTTGCGCAGCCCGTTCGCCGCGATGGCCAGATTGGTCATGGTGGTGTGCTCCTTCGACGCTTGCGGATCAGAGGCTGCGGGCGGTGATGTCGCCGTGGGTGGTGGTGGCGTGGATGGTGAGGTCGGCGGTGCCGGTGTTCCGGAGGGAGTTGTGGACGCGGCCGTGGGTGGTGCCGGCGTCGAGGGAGGCGGAGGTTCCGCGGGCGGCGCCGATGGTGATGTCGCCTGCCAGGGTGGTGAGTTCGACGGTGCCGTGCTGGGCCTCGTTGATGTGGAGGTCGCCCTTCTGGGTGCTGATGCGTGCGGGTCCGGTGAGGCGGCCGACGGAGATGTCGCCGGCGAGGAGGGTGAGGTGGGCGGCGGCGGTCTCGTCGACCTTGACGGTGCCCTGGGCGCCCTCGAAGGTGATGTCGCCGAGCCGCCCTACGCCGCGGAACTCGCCGGCGGCGGTCTTCGCCTCGACGCGGGAGCCGGCCGGGAGCTGGACGGTGACCTCGACGGATCCGGAGTTGCCGAGGATGCGGTTCTTGGGGGCGGGGGCCTCGATCCGCAGGATGCCGTCGCGGTATCCGACCTGGATCTCCTGGGCGGCCTTGATGTCGCGGCTCTTGGAGGCGTCGGCGGGCAGGATCTCGACGGTGGTGTCGGAGCGGTCGGCGGCGATGAGCCGGACGGTTCCCGCGGGGATGTCCAGGACGGCGGCGACGGGGGCGGGGGTGTCGAACTTCTGCATGGTGCTTCTCCTTCTTCTGCAGCGGGCGCTCCGTGCGCTTTGCTGTTTCTGATGAATGAAAAGCTACGTTGCGTTCGATGTTCTGGCAACAGATTCGTTGCGTCAAAACCCAATAGTTGCAGGTGAAAGCCGGGATTTCATTGCAATGGTTTCCGGCTTAACGCAACGCCGAGCAGCCGGTTCGTTGCAATGAACTGGGAGTGAACGCTATAGTGGGGTCATCACAGGCGACGAAAGGGAGCGCGATGCCGGGAGGCAGGCTCAATCAGCAGGAACGTCAGCAGATCGCGCTGGGACTGGCCGACGGCCTCGCCTACGCGGAGATCGCCAGGCGCCTCGACCGCCCGACCTCGACCGTCTCGCGCGAGGTGATGCGCAACGGCGGCCCCAACGGCTACCGCGCCGACCTGGCCCACCGCGCCACCGAACGCCGGGCCCACCGCAGGCAGTCCGTGCCCCGGGGCTCGGAGGCGCCCCCGCAGGCCCACGGCCGCGACGCCGAGGCGGTGCGCGAGTACGAGGAGGCCTTCACCACGGTCCTCATGCAGGCGGGCACGCCCAAGATGATGGCCCGGGTGATGTCCTGCCTGTACATAACGGACTCGGGCAGTCTCACCGCGTCCGAGCTCGTCCAGCGCCTCCAGGTCAGCCCGGCGTCGATCTCGAAGGCGATCGCGTTCCTCGAAGGCCAGGGCCTCGTCCGCCGGGAACGCGACGAGCGCCGCCGCGAGCGCTACTTCGTCGACGACGACGTCTGGTACCAGGCGACGATCGCCAGCGCCCGCGCCAACGCCCTGATCATCGAGACTGCGCGACAGGGTGTCAGCATCCTCGGCCCCGACACCCCGGCCGCCAACCGCCTGGAGAACATCGCCCGTTTCATGGACTTCGTCTCCGAGGGCATCACCCGCGCCGCGGAACAGGCCCGGGAGGTCCTCCACACCAAGCCCGACACGCCTTCGAACGACACCGCCTGACCCGTGTCCCCGGACATGAGTACGCACACTCAGGTGCCCGCCCCGCCGAACTGCGAACCTCGTGGACGTACGTGCGCATCGGCGCGGCAGCACCAAAGGGGGGCGGACATGCAGGACGGCGATCTCCGCACGGCCATCGACCGGACGAACTGGGAGGCCGCGCTGCTCCGGCTCCTGGAGGACGTCTACACCCTCGCCGGGAGCGGACCCCGGCTGCACGGGGACTGGGCCGAGGACGCCCTCGCCGTCATGGAGCGGTCGGTCGCCGACCCGCGGGGCTGGTCCGCCCGGGAATGGCAGAGCGAGGGGCAAGGAGGGGAGGCCGTCCACCCGTTCCGCGGGACGACTGCCGAGGGCCTGCGCGCCGGGGTCCGCCCGATCACGGCGGGCGCCGCCGTCGAGCTGCTCGCCTCGCTCGCGCAGGAGTGGTTCTTCGAGGGCTCCCCGGTCCGGTTCCGGGAGGACCGCGACAGGGTGCTGGAGGACGCCCGGACCCTCCTGGACCGGTTCGGTCCCGATGCGGCGTTCTGGACCTCCTCCCTCCTCGCCCGCACCTGCGACGCCCCCGACTTCCTGGCGCGGGACCTCGAAGGCGGCCACGTCTTCACCTACTACATGATGGATCTCGGCCTGATCGCGGTGTCCGCGGACGAGGTCGGCGTCTTCTGGTCGTTCAACGCACTGTGAGCCGATGATCCGAGGCCGGCCCGATCCGCCCTCGGGCGCCCGGCTCGCGCCGTACCTCCTGCGGGCGCACCCTGGAGTGAAGGGTGACCCCCTGGAGGTGATGCACCATGGCCACGCTCGTCGGGTGGCATGTGGAGCTCGAATTCACCGAGGAGGGCCACCGCACCAGTGCGGCGGCCCTGGTCAGGCTCGGGGACGGCTCCGAGATCAAGGCGCGAGGCTATGCCTTGCGTCACCCCTCCGACCCGGAGCAGTTGAGGGTCGGGGAAGAGATCGCGGGCGCTCGCGCGCTCATGGATCTCGCGTCGCAGATGCTGCAGAAGGCCCACTCGGAGATCGACGAGGCGACGGGCCGTCATTCCTACCCGCTCAATCGCTGAGCGAGCGGTCGCAGAGTCGACCCGCTGAGGGGCTCCGACAGGGGCCCCTCAGCGGGTCCTGCCGCGGAACAGGACCGCCGCCAGGGTCATGGCCACGGCCGTGATGCCCGCGCACCAGGTCAGGGCCACCCAGGGCGCGTCGCCCGCGGGCTGCGCCAGGAGCAGTGCGCGCAGGGATTCGATCACCGGGGTCAGGGGCTGGTGGTCGGCGAAGCCGTGCAGCCAGCCGGGCATGGTGTCGATGGGGACGAAGGCGCTGGACGGGTAGGGCAGGAACATCATCAGGAAGGTGAAGCCGCCCGCCGCCTCCGGTGTCCTGGCGAGCAGCCCGAGCGCGGCGGCCAGCCACGAGATCGCCGTGATGTACGTCAGCAGCAGCCCGGCGGCGGCGAGGACGGCGGCCGGGCCGGCCTGGGGCCGGAAGCCGATCGCGACGGCGACGGCGAGGACCAGGGCGGTGGAGATCAGGTTGCGCACCACCGAGGCCGCGACGTGCCCGGCGAGGATCGGGATGCCGCCGATGTCGAGGGAGCGGAAGCGGTCGATGACGCCGTTGGTCATGTCCTCGGTGACGCTGACGGCGGTGGAGGCCGCGCCGAAGCCCGCGCAGAGCAGCATGGCGCCGGGCACCACGTACGTCACGTACGCCGTGCCGGTGTCGATGGCCCCGCCGAAGAAGTAGACGAAGATCAGCATCAGCATGACGGGCAGCATCAGGGCGGCGATCAGCGCATCGGGCCGGCGGCTGCTGATGCGCAGGCTGCGGCCGGCCAGGGCGAAGGCGCTCACGGGCACGGTGGTCATCGGTCGGCTCCCGTCAGGGCGAGAAAGACGTCGTCGAGGGTGGCGCTGCGCAGGGTGAAGCGGTCGATGTCGGTGCGGTCCGGGTCGAGTTCGTCGAGCAGGGTGCGGACGTGGGCCGCGGTGCCGTCGGTGGGTAGTCCGAGGGTGAGCTCGTCGGGGGCGAGGTGGACGGCGCGCGGGGCGAGGGCCTCGTAGGCGGCGGCGGTGGTGAGGGTCAGGTCGAGCCGGTGCCCGGCGACGCGGGCCTTGAGCTCGGCCGGGGTGCCCTCGGCGGCGATGCGGCCGTCGGCGAGGACGGCGACGCGGTCGGCGAGGTGGTCGGCCTCCTCCAGGTACTGGGTGGTGAGCAGGACGGTGGTGCCGTCGGCGCGCAGTTCCCGTACGAGCTCCCACAGGTCCTGACGGCTGCGCGGGTCGAGCCCGCTGGTCGGCTCGTCGAGGAAGATCACCTCCGGTCGGGAGACCAGGCTCGCGGCGAGGTCGAGGCGCCGCCGCATGCCGCCCGAGTACGTCTTCGCGGTGCGGCCGGCCGCCTCGGTGAGGCCGAACCGGGCGAGGAGCTCGTCGGCGCGGGTGCGGGCGGCGCGCGGGGGGAGACCGGCCAGGCGGCCCATCATGCGCAGCGTCTCGGTGCCCGTTTGGAGCTCGTCGACGGCGGCGAACTGTCCGGTGAGCGCGATGAGTTCGCGGACCTTGGAGCGTCCGGTGACGGTGTCGTGCCCGGCGATGCGGACGGTGCCCGAGTCGGCGGCGGTGAGGGTGGCGAGGATCCGGACGGTGGTGGTCTTGCCGGCGCCGTTGGGGCCGAGGAGGGCGAGGACGCTGCCGCGCGGGACGGCCAGGTCGATGCCGTCGAGGACGCGGAGCTCGCCGAAGGACTTGGTCAGGCCGGTGGCGTGGATGCCGAGGCCTCCGGAGGCGTGCGTGGTCATGGGGGACGGTGCTCCCTTCGCGGTTCTGCGTATGCCTTACGCTCTTCTGTGTAAGTAATACACAGAACTAGGATGGGGGTCAATCGAGGAGTGGGCGGTCATGGCGGACGAGGACGACGAGGGCAGCGGGACCGGGCTCCCGGCCAGCCTGGAAATGGCCTGGGGCCTGCGCGAACGCCCCGGCAAGGGGCCGCGCCCCACGCTCACGCTGCCCCGCATCGTGGAGGCGGCCGTGACGCTGGCCGCCGGTGAGGGAATGGACGCCGTCTCCATGGGCCGGGTGGCCAAGGAGCTGGGCGTCTCGACGATGTCCCTCTACCGGTACGTCACGGCGAAGGAAGAGCTCCACATCCTGATGTCGGACGCGGGAGTCGGCACCCCGCCGCCGCTGCCGCCGCAGGCGCAGGGGTGGGGCTGGCGGGAACTGCTCACCGACTGGGCGTACGCGCAGCGCGCCGTACTGATGGCCAACTCATGGATCCTGCGCATCCCGCTCACCGGGGCGCCGGTCAGCCCGAACCAGCTGGCCTGGATGGAGCGCGGGCTCGCGGCGATGGCCGGCACCAGCCTGCAGGAGGGCGAGAAGATCTCGACGATCATCCTCATCGGCGGCCTGGTCCGTAACGAGGCGACGATGGCGGCCGACATGATGGACGCCATCGTGAAGTCCGGCGTCGCACCGGACCAGGTCCTGGGCCAGTACGTGCGCACGCTGCGGCTGATGACCGGCCCGGACACGCACCCGGCCGTGACGCGGCTGCTGGAGTCCGACGCGTTCACGGGCGCGGACGAGCCGGACTTCCAGTTCCGCTTCGGGCTCGACCGGATCCTGGACGGCCTGGCGGCGCTGATCGCGGGGCGGGCGGGGTCGGCGTCGGGCGGGGTCTGAGGGGGCGGGGGTCGGGGTCGGGGGGTGGCGCGTCCGATCGCTACGCGCTCCTCACCTCTCAGCGTCTCCAGCCCGTCCTGGGCCGGGCACAGGCCGCCCCGGATCGCTACACGCTTCCCGATGACGGCGTCCGGTCCTTGTCCGGGGCTGATGGGAGCGGAAGCGCAGCAGGTCAGACGGGCGGCAGGAGATCGCTCTCGCTCACGGTGTACGTCAGCGCTGGGTAGGTGAAGTCGGTTTCGTCGTTCTCGCGGCGCCGCAGTCGGTAGAACTCGCGCCTCTGCTCGTCATCGGCCGATGTGAGGCGCGCGCCCTGCGGGAGGTACGCGTGTCCGTCGCGAAACCGAAGGAAGGTCTTCGACGTGCGAAACGTTACGCCCAGCCATTGGTTGTCCGCCGTCGGGACGGTGTCCAGCACGATCTTGTGCTTGAATCGCCGGTTCAACTCGACGGAGAACGCGACAACACCGTTGTGGGTGAGGGGGATCTCGAACTTGTCGGCATCGGACCCCTTTGATTCGAAGATCAGCTTCCTCGGTGGGTTCGATTCGGGATGTTGGTAGCAGGAGAAGACGGCGATGAAAGACTCGTCGGCCAGATCCAGGGCCTGGTCGGAATGGCTGCCCATGGTTCTGTAGGCGTTCGTGTAGCTCTCCACGAGAGCATTGTTGAAGCCGACCGGGATCGCCGTATGTTCTTGAATCTTCTGCGCCAGCTGTTCGTGCACCGCGTGGAAACGCTGTGCCGGGCTGCTGTATTGAGTGGTGGTGCGTACGAGAGGCACACACCCCGCCTCGCCGATCCGGGTGAGCGCGGCACCTCGCCGGCCCTTTCCCACGTCTTCCAGACGAGCCGACGCGGACAGGTCCGCAAAGAGATCCTGCCCGATCGGCAGAGAGCGCGAGATGACCTCGTCCTGGATCCTAGGCTCGGGGGGCAACGTAGTCTCCCGTGTTCATGCTGAAGAGAAACTTGTCGCCGTAGTCGATGAAGGACGAGGTCCTGTTCTCCTCGGCGTACAGCCTCCGCAGTTCGTCCATGCCCTCGGGCGTCGGCGGCCCCAGCTCCACCAGATCCCCGGCCGCTTTGAGAAACGTGTGGCCGTTCCGGTGAACGGCTTCGGCGCTCGAACAGCGCACCACGTACCCCAGACGGGTCGGGAGCATCTCGGCGCCCAGTGTCGAAGGCCGGATCTCGTGCGTATACAGGCGGTTGGTGGACAGCGGCATGAAGAACACGGAGCCGGGATAGAGGGTCACGGCGAATTGCTGGGGAAGCCCGCCCCCATCGCCTTCCGGTTCCTTGAGTCGGAAGTGGAGCCGGGTCAGCCCGCTGGCACGCTTCAGACCGTAGTCGAAGGCGTCGTCGGCCATCGGATGCAGCTTGTCGAGCCCGTCATAGAAGGTGCAGAAGGCCATGATCCCATTGACGGGCATGTCCTTCGTCTTGTCGGCATGCGCCGATATCTTCGCCTTCGACTGCTTGCGGTCAGTCGTGGCCAGGGTGTTGTGGTAGATCTGCGCGAGGACATGATTCAGCGGCGCCTGGTCCCGGAATACGGTGGCGGCCTCGCGATTCAGGGCCTCGACGATCCCGGTGTCCGTCGGGCGAAAACCCTCGGTCGGCCCCGAAAGATTCGTGGAGCACCGCAGCAGACGGAAATGCAGCTCGTCACCGCTCTGCTCGACGGGCGTCAGATAGATCCCGCTGCGATGGGCCGTTCCGGGCTTGGTGGACTCCGTCAGGGACTGGAAGGCGTGCTCCGCACGGATCCGTCCGAAGTGATCGGCGTCGAGGTCGAAGAAGCGGCGGTAGTACACGCCGACGCCGTGCACCCGGACGGGAACTCGGCCGACACCGACGAGGGTCCAAGGCCTGTCGACGTCCTCGCGGTAACCGTGCGACAGCTCACGGACGACGAACACCCGCTCCGCCGCCTGCAGTTCGCCGATGCCGGACACATCGCCACACAGGTAGACGGTCTTCTGCGAGAGGTCCGCCGACCCCAGGTCCTCCGGCGTGATCACGGACCCGAAGAAGTCCCTGATCAAGTCGTCGTCCTGCAACGCAGAAGGCGCGACCAGGATGTTGCTCGCATCATTGATGCAGGCCTCTGTCAGCCCTGCCGGGTACATGAAACGGCACCTGCCCTTCGTAGATCTTGATGAATTCAACCGTGGACCAGCCCTGGGCGGCTCGCAGTCGCGTGATCGGGAAGCGTGTAGCGATCCGGGGCGCCTATGCCCGGCCCAGGGCGGGCTGGAGACGCTGGGAGGTGAGGAGCGCGTAGCGATCGGACGCGCGCCACCCCCGACCCGGGGCCCGGTCTCGATGGGCCCCGCCTCCTGGACGTGCCTCTCACGCCGACCGGGCCGGGCAACTCCGACCGTCCCGTCCCTGATAAGCATCCCCCGGCCCGTTCCTTTGGGGGTTTCCCGGCAGTCTTCGTATGTCCGGGGCGGGACGGGCGGTCAAGGGTGGCCGAAGGCCATCGCGCAGCGACGC
>NZ_JBSGXU010000104.1:0-29784 GCF_053610205.1 Streptomyces sp. NPDC054932
GTGCGACCACGAGAGTGGTCGCGCCGGGCGGCTTTCGTATGCCGGGATCCGGCCACAGGGGCCGGAACGGGCCGGTGTGGCCGTGTTCGGCCATGGCCCGATCGGGCCAGTCGATCTCTCTTCCGCCCGCCCCGGGCAGCGGCGAATCTATTGCCTGTCAGCGGGACAAGCCCCCGGGACAAGCCCTGAAAGCCCAGAACGGACGCCACCGCGGGACGTCCGTGGGCGACGGGGACAGCCACCAGCCCACTTCCTCCGGAAGGACGAACCACCCCCATGCGTACTGGAATCCTCCGGGCCACCGCGGTCGTCGCCCTCACCCTCGGGATCACCTCCGTCGCACCGATGGCCTCCGCCCACGCCCCGGACCGTTCGGTCCCGGCGACCGGAACGGCCGGCCCGGCGAGCACCCCGCTCACTGCGGTGACCGGCCCGCGCTAGCCCGGCCCGCCGCGCCCGCACCATCCGCAGGATCCCCAGGACCGCTGTACCTGCAGGACAGCTGTCCGCCCCACCGCACATCGCACATCGCACGCCGCACCTCGCAAGCCGCGCACCGCACTTCGCACCGCCGCCGGTGGAGCCCGCGCTCCCGGCCACCCCAGACCTCACCTGACCAGAACCGGAGCACAGCCATGTCCCGATACGGGTTGAACACCCGCCACGCCGCCGTAGCCGCCCTCATCGCCGGGGCCGTCGCCGCCGGCACCGTGGTCGCCGTCGACACCGCGGCGTTCGCCGCCCCGGCGGCCGCCACCGCCGAACCCCCCGTCGCAGACGACTACGGCAGCACCGGCCAGGGCGCGGAGGAGCCGGTCGACGGGGAGGTCCGGGCGGCGTTCTACTCCTCCGCCAGCACGAAGATCACCCGCAGCTCGGTGATCGCCCGCGCCAAGAGCTGGGTCGGCATCGGCCTGCGCTACGGCGGGGGCGGCCGCCACGGCGGCTACCGCACCGACTGCTCCGGATTCGTCTCGATGGCCTGGGACCTGGACTCCTCGCTGCTCACCGACACCTTCGGCCCCCGCGGCGTGACCGAGCAGATCTCCAAGGGGGAGCTGAAGGCGGGCGACGCCCTCCTCGACGACGACTCCGGTTCGAGCGGCCACGTCGTCCTCTTCGAGAAGTGGGTCGACTCCAGCCGTACCAAGTACTGGGGCTTCGACTTCACCCCGAGCGGAGTTCACCACCGCGTCTACGACTACCCGTACTACGACGGCTACGGGCCCTTCGTCCCGGTGCGCAACAAGAACGTCGTGGACGATGTGACCACGCCGCCCGCGCCCGCACCCGGCATGACCGACCTCGTGGCGGTCAACATCAACGGCGACGCCGTCGACGACGTGGTCGGCGTGGAGGCCTCGACCGGCAAGCTGTGGCTCTACAAGGGCACTTCCGCCGGAACCGTCGCGACCGGCGGCACCCGCGTGGAGATGGGCAGCGGCGGCTGGAACGGCATGTCCAACCTCGCCGGCGGCGACTTCAACGGCGACGGCAAGGACGACCTCGTCGCGACCGAGGAGTCCAGCGGGAAGCTCTACCTCTACCCGGGCACGGGCAGCGGTGTCGGCTCCCGCAAGGAGATCGGCTCCGGCGGCTGGAACGGCATGAAGGACTTGGTCGGCGGCGACTTCAACGGCGACGGCAAGGCCGACATCGTGGGCGTCGAGAAGTCGACGGGCCAGCTGTGGCTCTACAAGGGCAACGGCGCCGGCTCCATAGGTGGCGGCGGCACCCGCGTACTGATCGGGTCCGGCGGCTGGAACGGCATGCACGACCTGGTCGGCATGGACATCAACAACGACGGCAAGACCGACATCGTCGGGGCCGAGACCTCGACGGGCAAGCTCTTCCTCTACAAGAGCAACGGCACCGGCCTGAACGCCCGCACCGAGATCGGCTCGGGCGGCTGGAACGGCATGAACGACCTCACCGGCGGCGACTTCACCTCGAACGCGAACGACGACCTCGTCGGCGTCGAGAAGGCCACCGGAAAGCTCTACCTCTACCCGGGCACCGGCACGGGTTTGGGGGCGCGCAAGGAGATCGGCACCGGCGGCTGGTAGCCCCACGCCCGACGCATCTCCCCGCTCTCCTTTCGCAACTCCCTTCCCTGACACCTTTTTTGGCACCTCCGTGCCGGTTTGGAAGCACTCCCATGTCTGTTGAGACCACCTCCACCCTCTCCCGCTTCATGTCCCGCCGGGTCCGCATGGCCACCGGCCTCGTCTGCGCCACCGTCGCCGCCGTGGCCCTCTCGGCCGGTGGCGCCAACGCCGACGGCGGTCCGGAGGACCCGCACGGCGACATGCCCGAGCTGACCGCGGCCGACCTCGGCCTGCCCGAGGCCCCGCAGATGATGATGGCCATGGCGGCCACCGCCGGCGACGAACGCCCCGACTTCCAGATGCCCTTCAAGTGCGGTGAGACCTGGCAGGGCGCCTCCCGCCCCGGCCACACCCCCACCCCCAACGCGATCGACTGGACGCAGGGCGGCTCGACGGTCAACTCCCCCGTCGTGGCGAGCGCCGACGGCGTCGTGTCCAAGGTGAGGGACCTCGGCAACGACAGCTACGGCAAGTACGTGGTCATCAACCACGGCGGCGGCTGGTCCACCGTCTACGCACACCTCAACGGCTTCAACGTCTCCAGCGGGGCCACGGTCAGGGCGGGCCAGCAGATCGGCATCGTCGGCAGCACCGGCCGGTCGACCGGCGCCCACCTCCACTACGAGCAGCGCCACGACCTGGTGGACCAGCGCACGGTCTTCAACGGCAGCGTTTTCAGCGGCTACGACCGCTGGTCCAAGTCGCTGACCAGCAAGAACTGCGAGACCAAGACCCCGGAGCCGAAGCCCGAGGGCCCGGGTGACGGCGGCACCGGCTCGACCGGCATGGTCGACCTGGCCTCGGCCGACCTCAACGGCGACAACGTGGTCGACGTCGCCGCGGTGGAGGCGTCCACCGGCAAGCTGTGGCTCTACAAGGGTGCGTCCAACGGCACCATCGCCTCCGGCGGCAACCGTGTCCTGCTGGGCTCCGGCGGCTGGAACGGCATGACCAACCTGACCGGCGGTGACTTCACCGGCGACGGCAAGGACGACATCGTCGCGGTGGAGGAGTCCACCGGCAAGCTGTGGCTCTACAAGGGCGCCGACAACTCGACGATCGCCTCCGGCGGCAGCCGCGTCCTGATCGGCTCCGGCGGCTGGAACGGCATGTCCAGCCTGACCGGCCTCAACCTCAACGGCGACAAGATCGCGGACCTGGCGGGCGTCGAGAAGTCCACCGGCAAGCTGTACCTCTACCCGGGCACGTCCAGCGGCCAGCTGGCCGCCCGCAAGGAGATCGGCTCGGGCGGCTGGAACGGCATGTCCAACCTGACCGGCATGGACCTGAACAACAGCGGCCGCCAGGACCTGGTCGCGGTGGAGAAGTCCACGGGCAAGCTGTTCATGTACCCCGGTGACAAGGGCTACCTGAGCCCGCGCATCCAGATCGGCTCGGGCGGCTGGAACGGCATGTCCGACCTGATCGGCGGCGACCTGCTGAACTCGCAGCTGTCGGACGACCTGATCGCCGTCCAGAACTCCACGGGCAAGCTCTTCCTCTACCCGGGCACCGGCGCGGGCACCCTGGGTGCCCGCAAGGAGATCGGTACCGGCGGCTGGTAAGCACCTGTGAACACCGTGGGCGGCCCGTCCCTGCAGGAGGGCCGCCCACGGTGTTTCGTCGTGTCCGCGCGGTCAGCCGCCGAGCGGCCAGGCCCCCACGGTCTCGTAGCGGGGCTGCTCGCCCGGCACCCCGCTCACGGGGAGGTTGCTGCGGACCAGGCTGAGCGTGTCGACCTGCCAGGGCGTGCCCTCGAAGTCCGCGAGGGCGTCCAGGTACGGCCGCAGCGGGGTGGCGGCGCTGCGGCTGCGGGCCAGGGTGAGGTGCGGGGTGTAGCGGCGGTGCTGGTCCATCGGTACGCCGGCCCGCCGGGCGGCGGCGTCGGCCCGTTCGGCGAGCATCCGCAGGGCGGCGAGCTCGCCGGCGGCGCCGGTCCACAGGGCGCGTTCCCCGAAGTGGCCGCAGCCGTGCAGCCGCAGTGCGAAGGGGTCCGTGCGGTGGGCGGCCCGCTCCAGTCGGGCGTGCAGCTCCGGGAGCACCTCGTCGCGCACCTCGCCCATGAAGGCGAGCGTGAAGTGCCAGCCCGCGCGCGCGGTCCATGTCAGGTGGTCGTCGTGCAGAGGGTCGACGGCCCGGGCCAGCTCGGCGACGGCTGCCTCCGGCGGCAGGACGGCTGCGAACAGTCTCATGCCGGCGAGCGTAGCCGTGCGCGGCGCCGTTGTCGGGGGCTCCGCCCCCGAACCCCCGCGCCTCGAACGCCGGCGAGGCTGCATTTCAGCCCCTCCGGCGTCTGAGGAGCGGGGTCAGGCCACCGTCACCAGTTCGCGGTGGCGCGGGACGGCCGGGACGAACGTCACGCCGTGCCGGTTCACCCGCAGCCGGAGGTTTCCGACGCGCGCCAGGACCACGGCGATCGCGACGGAGGCGGCCAGGGAGATCACGCCGCCCGCGGCCATGCCGATCCGCGCGCCGTAGGTGTCCGTGATCCAGCCCAGCAGGGGGGCTCCCAGCGGGGTGCCGCCGGTGAACACCATCATGAACAGGGCCATGACCCGGCCCCGCATCTCGGGGTCGGTCGCCATCTGCACGCTGGAGTTGGCCGTGACGTTGACCGTCAGGCCGAAGACCCCGATGGGTACGAGCAGGGCGGCGAACAGCCAGAAGCCGGGCGCGAAGGCGGTCACCAGGAGCAGGACCGAGAACAGCACGGCCGCGGCCACCAGCACCCGCAGGCGGGACTGTCCGCGCCGGGCCGCGAGCAGGGCGCCCGCCAGGGAGCCGACCGCGATCAGGGTGTTGAAGAGCCCGTAGGTGCCCGCGTCCCCGTGGAAGACGTCGCTCACGTACGCCGACAGCCAGATCGGGAAGTTGAACCCGAAGGTGCCGATGAAGCCCACGAGCACGATCGGCCAGATCAGCTCCGGGCGCCCGGCGACGTAGCGCAGGCCCTCGCGCAGCTGCCCCTTGGCGCGGGGCCGGGGCTCGACGGGGTGCAGTTCCTGCGTCCGCATCATCAGCAGGCCGGCGATGGGCGCGGCGAAGGACAGTCCGTTCAGCAGGAAGGCCCAGCCGGAGCCGAAGGCGGTGATCAGCACACCGGCGATCGCCGGGCCGACCAGCCGCGCGGACTGGAAGTTGGCGGAGTTCAGACTGACGGCGTTGGCCATCTGGTCCTTGCCGACCATCTCGGGGACGAAGGTCTGCCGGGCCGGGTTGTCGACGACGGTGACGAGGCCGAGCAGGAACGCGGCGAGGTAGACGTGCCAGACCTGGACGTGTCCGGCCAGGGTGAGGGCGGCGAGGGCGATGCCGGTCAGGCCCATCGCGCTCTGGGTGGCGAGGAGCAGCGGCCGCTTGGGCAGCCGGTCCGCGAGTACGCCGCCGTAGAGGCCGAACATCAGCATCGGAAGGAACTGCAGCGCGATGGTGATGCCGACGGCGGAGGCGGAGCCGGTCAGGGAGAGGACCAGCCAGTCCTGGGCGATGCGCTGCATCCAGGTGCCCGTGTTCGAGACGACCTGCCCGGTCGCGAAGAGCCGGTAGTTCCGGATCCTCAGCGAGCTGAACATCGAATTCCTGCTCGCGGGTGCCGCGGTGCGCGCGGCGGTAGGTGTGGTGGATATGTGGCCGGGTGCGGAGTCTGCTCCGGTTCCCGTACTCAAAAGCGTTCGCCTCCTGGCGTCGTTCCTTACAGGTGCGCGAGCTTCTCCAGGACGGGTGCGGCCGCGCGGAGCTTGGCCCATTCGTCCTCGGTCAGCTCGGCCGCGAGCCCGGCCAGGAAGGCGTTGCGCTTGCGGCGGCTCTCTTCGAGCATCGCTTCGGCCTCCTCCGTCTGGCGGACCACCTTCTGGCGGCGGTCGTCGGGGTGCGGTTCCAGCGTGACCAGTCCCTTGGCTTCCAGCAACGCGACGATGCGCGTCATCGACGGCGGCTGGACGTGCTCCCGCCGTGCGAGCTCGCCGGGTGTGGCCTGGCCGCAGCGGGCGAGGGTGCCGAGGACCGACATCTCGGTCGGGCTCAGCGACTCGTCGACGCGCTGGTGCTTCAGGCGTCGCCCCAGCCGCATGACGGCGGAGCGGAGGTCGTTCACGGCGGCAGCGTCGTCACCATGGGAAAGGTCATGCATGTATTTAGAGTAACTCATTACCCTCGCTAAGGAACACCGGTTTTCCGCCTACACCCGGGGTCACTCATACGGGTGAGTCGGCGGCTGAAAGTGACACGCGTCCGCACCCTCTGCCCCGACTCTTTCGGCATGGGGACACATGTGCTGAGCATGCGCATAGACGGGGAGCTCCTCGAGAGGCTCCGGATCCATGCCGCCAAACGCGGAATGAGCGTCCAGGACTACGTGGTCCGGACGCTCATTCGCGACGACTTCGACGAGCGCTTCAAAGCGGCCGTCGACGAGACAGAGAAGTTCTACGGGCTGACGTGAGCTACTGGGCGAGGCCGAGGGCCGGCATCGCGTAGTAGAAGACGAACACCGCCGCCACGACGTACATGGCGACCGGGACCCCGCGGCCCCGGCCGGTCGCCAGGCGCAGCACGCAGAAGCTGATGAAGCCGATGCCGATGCCGTTGGTGATCGAGTAGGTGAAGGGCATCGTCACCATGGCCAGGAACGCCGGAACGGCGATGGTGAAGTCGCTCCAGTCGATGTCCTTGACCGAGCCCGCCAGGATCAGGAAGCCGACGGCCACGAGCGCCGGGGTGGCCGCCTGGGACGGGACCATCGTTGCGAGCGGGGTGAAGAACAGCGCCACGGCGAAGAGGCCGCCCGTCACGACGTTCGCCAGACCCGTACGGGCGCCCTCGCCGACCCCGGCCGTGGACTCCACGAAGCAGGTGGTCGCCGAGGAGGAGGTGGCGCCGCCCGAGGCGACCGCCAGGCCGTCGACCAGCAGGACCTTGTTGATCCCGGGGAACTCGCCGGTCTTCCTGTCGATCAGCTTCGCCTCGTCGCCGACGCCGAGGATCGTGCCCATGGCGTCGAAGAAGCAGGACAGCAGCACGGTGAAGACGAACAGGATGCCGGTCAGCATCCCGACCTTCCCGAAGCCGCCGAACAGGCTGACCTGGCCGACCAGCCCGAAGTCGGGCGCGGCCACCGGGTTGCCGGGCCACTCGGGGACGATGAGGCCCCAGCCCGAGTCGGGCAGCTCGGCGATCAGCTGGACGACGACGGCGGCGAGCGTCATGACCACGATGGAGATCAGGATCGCGCCCGGGACCTTGCGGATCAGCAGCGCGAGGGTGAGCAGCACGCCGATCACGAAGATCAGCACGGGCCAGCCGTCGAGGTGACCGGTGCCGCCGAGCTGGAGCGGGACCGTGGTGTGCGCGGCGTCCGGGATGCGCGAGACGAAGCCCGAGTCGACCAGGCCGATCAGCATGATGAACAGGCCGATGCCGATGGCGATGCCCTTGCGCAGGCCCAGCGGGACGGCGCTCATGACCCGCTCGCGCAGGCCGGTGGCGACGAGCAGCATCACCACGAAGCCGGCCAGGACCACCATGCCCATGGCGTCGGGCCAGCTCATGCGGGGGGCGAGCTGGAGCGCGACGACCGTGTTCACGCCGAGGCCGGCGGCCAGCGCGATCGGGACGTTGCCGATCACACCCATGAGGAGGGTGGTGAAGGCGGCCGTCAGGACCGTGGCCGTCACCAGCTGATCGCCGTCGAGCTGGTGCCCGTACATGTCCTTCGCGCTGCCCAGGATGATCGGGTTGAGCACGATGATGTAGGCCATGGCGAAGAAGGTCGCGAAGCCGCCGCGGACCTCGCGGGCGACGGTCGAGCCGCGCTCGGAGATCTTGAAGAAGCGGTCCATCGGGCCGGAGGGCAGCTGGGGGGAAGGCTCCGGGGCGGTGGATGCGGGGGCGGGGGCCGGGGTGCTCATACGGTCCTCATTGGGTGGTTCATACGAAGAAAATGGGCCGCGCCCAAACCGTTTCAGTATGAACACATGAACGAAAGGGCGTCCATCTCCGCGCGTAGATGACGTTTCGCGCCGCCTAGACTTGCCGCATGGCGAAATGGACTGCGAAGCACGAGGCGCCCGAGCCCCTGGAGGGCCCCGTCGTCGCCACCGTCACAGGTGGCACGATCCTGTGGTTCGCCCTCTTCCTCGTCCAGCTGCCCTTCTACGGGTGGTTCGCCGACCGGGGCCAGCTGTGGTGGGTCTGGACCTGCGCGGCCGGCGGTTTCCTCGGCCTGATCGGCATCTGGTACGTCCGGGGCCGCGACAAGGCCCTCAAGCGCCACGCGGAGGCCGAGGCCGCGGCCGGGGCTGCTGCGCAGGACGGGCAGGCCGGGCAGGCGGGCTCGGGCCCGCAGGCCTAGCGGCGGCGCGGGCGCGGGTCCGGGGGCTCCGGGGTGGGGCGGTGCCCCTCCGGGACGTCTCCTCGTCTCGCGAACCCCTGGCCGGGTCGGCCCGTGGTTCGGCGGTGGGTTCGCTCGACCTGCGGGGACATCCCGGATTGTCCCCACCCCACGGGAGGACCCGCGGCGCTACCAGGGGACGATTCGGGTCATCCTGAGGTCGGATCTTCCCGCTGCTCGGCGGGTGAACAGTTCGAACCCCGCTTAACGTCGAAGGCATGACGCAGCGGGCTGGAACCGAATCCGACGGGCCGGAGCCGGGCGGCGGGACGGCCCCCGCCGGCACCGCCATCGACGCGGGGGCCGAGCTGGACCCCGTACACCCGGTGCAGCCGCCCGCACCCCGCTTCAAGCCGGGCGGGCTGAGCACCACCGAGGTTGCCGAACGCGTCGCCCGGGGCGAGGTCAATGACGTCCCTGTCCGGAGCAGCCGCTCCACCGCCGACATCGTTCGTGCCAACGTCTTCACCCGGTTCAACGCGATCATCGGCGTGCTGTGGCTGATCATGCTGATCGTCGCGCCGATCCAGGACAGCCTCTTCGGCTTCGTGATCATCGCGAACACCGGCATCGGCATCATCCAGGAACTGCGCGCCAAGAAGACCCTCGACGGCCTCGCCGTCATCGGCGAGGCCAAGCCCTCGGTCCGCCGCGACGGCCGGACCGCCGAGATCTCCACCTCCGAGATCGTCCTCGGTGACGTCATCGAGCTCGGTCCCGGCGACAAGGTCGTCGTCGACGGGTCCGTCGGCGAGGCCGACGGCCTGGAGATCGACGAGTCACTGCTCACCGGCGAGGCCGACCCCGTCCTGAAGAAGCCCGGCGACCAGGTCATGTCCGGCTCCTTCGTGGTCGCCGGCGGAGGCGCCTTCACCGCCACCAAGGTCGGCCGCGAGGCCTACGCGGCCCAGTTGGCCGAAGAGGCCTCCCGCTTCACGCTCGTGCACTCCGAGCTGCGCTCCGGCATCTCCACCATCCTCAAGTACGTCACCTGGATGATGATCCCGACCTCGATCGGGCTCATCATCAGTCAGCTGGTCGTCAAGGAGAACAACCTCAACGACGCCATCGCCCGGACCGTCGGCGGCATCGTCCCGATGATCCCCGAGGGGCTCGTCCTGCTCACCTCCGTGGCCTTCGCGATCGGCGTCATCCGGCTCGGCCGCAAGCAGTGCCTGGTCCAGGAGCTGCCCGCCATCGAGGGCCTCGCCCGCGTCGACGTGGTCTGCCTCGACAAGACCGGCACCCTCACCGAGGGCGGCATGGACGTCACCGAGCTGCGCCCGCTCGGCGGCGCGGAGCCCGCCTACGTCAAGAAGGTCCTCGGCGCCCTCGGCGAGTCCGACCCCCGACCCAACGCCAGCCTCCAGGCGATCATCGACGCCTACCCCGACAGCGCGGCGTGGCGCTGCACCGAGTCCCTGCCCTTCTCGTCCGCCCGCAAGTACAGCGGCGCCAGCTTCAGCGAGGGCGACGGCGAGAACAACACCTGGCTGCTCGGCGCCCCCGACGTGCTGCTCCCCGCCGGGGACCCGGCCCTCGACGAGATCAACGACCTCAACGAGCAGGGACTGCGGGTCCTCCTGCTGGCCCGCTCCGCCCGCGAACTCGACGACGCTGCCGTCGCCAGCGGGGTCAGGCCGACCGCCCTCGTCGTCCTGGAGCAGCGGCTGCGCCCCGACGCCGCCGACACGCTGCGCTACTTCGAGGACCAGAACGTCAGCGCCAAGGTCATCTCCGGCGACAACGCGGTCTCCGTCGGCGCGGTCGCCGGCAAGCTGGGCCTGCCGGGCGCGGAGAACACCGTGGACGCCCGGGGGCTCCCCACCGACCGGGCCGACATGGCGAAGGTCCTCGGCGACAACTCCGTCTTCGGACGGGTGAGCCCGCAGCAGAAGCGGGACATGGTCGGGGCCCTGCAGTCCACGGGCCACACGGTCGCCATGACGGGCGACGGCGTCAACGACGTGCTCGCCCTCAAGGACGCGGACATCGGCGTGAGCATGGGATCCGGATCGGAGGCGACCCGGGCGGTGGCCCAGATCGTCCTCCTCAACAACAGCTTCTCGACGCTGCCCTCGGTGGTCGCCGAGGGCCGCCGGGTCATCGGCAACATCACCCGCGTGGCCACGCTCTTCCTCACCAAGACGGTCTACTCGGTGCTGCTGGCCATCCTGGTGGTCTGCTCGCAGGTCGAGTACCCCTTCCTGCCGCGCCACCTGACGCTGCTGTCCACCCTCACCATCGGCATCCCGGCGTTCTTCCTGGCCCTGGCCCCGAACAAGGAGCGCGCCAAACCGCACTTCGTGAAGCGGGTCATGCGGTACGCGATCCCCGGCGGCGTCATCGCGGCCGCGGCCACCTTCGTGTCGTACCTGATCGCCCGGCACCACTACACGGGCCAGGGCGCCCTGGAGGCCGAGTCCAGCGCGGCCACCCTGACCCTGTTCCTGACCTCGATGTGGGTGCTGGCGATCATCGCCCGGCCGTACACGTGGTGGCGGGTTGGCCTGGTCGGTGCGATGGGCCTGGCGTTCCTGATCGTCCTCGTCGTGCCGTGGCTGCAGGACTTCTTCCAGCTCAAGCTGGTGGGCGTGACGATGCCGTGGATCGCGGTGGCCGTCGCCGTGGGCGCCGCCGTCCTGATCGAGTTCACCTTCAGATGGGTCGACCGCAGGTTCCCGGCCTGAGCCGGGCCCCCCGGCCCCTCCACCGGTCAGTCGAATCCACCCGTCAGTCGAACCAGCGGTCCCGGGCCAGCTCCGCCGTCCGGGACGGGTCCTCCAGCAGCGCGGCCACCTCGAAGCGGCGCGGCCACTGGCCGGCCGACCAGGCCAGACCCGCCGCCACGCCCTCCAGCGTGGACGCGTGGAGCGTGCCGTCCGGGGTGCGGCGCCAGTCGAGCTCCGTGCCGCCCGCGACCAGCTCCTCGTGCTCGATGTACGTCGCCGGGGTGGCCGGACCCAGCAGCAGGAGCACCGACTCCGGGACCTCGTGCTCCTCACCGGGCGTGGTCACCTCCGCCGGGACCGTCTCCGAGAGGCGGCGGACCTGGAGCAGGTCCGCGAGGTCCGCCGCGCGCGACGGGGTGACCGGCAGCAGCGGCAGCCCCGCCGTGAGCGGGAGCAGGTCCGGGGCGTCCGCGATCACCGCATCGGCCGCGTCCACCACGAGGACCTCGCCGTCCACCACCGCACGCAGCTCGTCCGGGAGGGTGACCTGCTCCGGGTCCAGATCGGCCAGCGCGCCGTACAGGCCGTACAGCTGCCGGTCGGTGACCTCGCGCTCCGGGTCGGCGAGCCGGGCCAGCAGCTCGGCCGCGCCGCCGGGCTCGTCCAGCAGGGCCGGCACGGTGGTCCGTACCCCGAGCGCCCGCAGGACCTGCTCGTCCTCGAAGCCCGTGGCGTCCGCCGAGGTGTAGAGGCCCTCCAGCAGGGGATCGCCGCCCGCGGCGCGCAGGCCCGCCGGGCGGCGGCCGTCGAGCACCGGGTGGTCGCGAAGCCACCAGGCGGTGTACGGGCGCACCGACTGCGTCGTGCCGTCCGGCAGCAGGATGCGCACCGGCTGGGTCAGCGCGTCGCGCAGCGGCGGCTGCGCGAGCATGGCGAGGGCCTGCGGCCAGCAGTCGTCGTCGACCAGGTCGAGGTCCCGTACGGCGATCAGCTCGGTCGCCACCGGCGGGACCGGGGTGTCCGGCAGCTGGTCGAGGAGGTCCTCGCACCACACGTCCACCGCGTCCAGCAGCCCCGCGTCGTCGGGCTCGGCGAAGTCGCCCTCGCGCGGCTCCAGTTCGTCCGGGTCGAGGACCACATCGGTGGCGCGGACCAGCTGGAAGGTGGCCAGGACCCCGCAGGCGGTCAGCGGGCCCCCGCCCCACCGCTCGGCCAGGTCCGCGTCCACGTACGGGACCTCGTCCTCGCGGATCACGGCGGCCAGGGGGCTGCCGGGCAGCAGCAGTTCACCCGCCGGAACCAGTTCACCGTCCTCGTCGGGCAGGGCCAGCGCGCCGAGCCAGGGCTCGTCACCCGGCGCCAGATCGGCATCCCGGACCAGGCCCAGGACCACGTCGGCCAGCTCGTCGGCGTCCAGGGTGTCGGCGTCCTCGTCCCAGATCTCGCCCGCTTCGAGGGAGGCGGCGACGGCGGCCCGCACCTGCGGGGTCGTCAGGACCGCCCGCGCCGTGGCCGGGAGGGCCCCGAGCTTCTCCAGCAGCGGGTGCGCCGCGTCCGGGTGGGCCACCTTCAGGCCGAGGCGGCCCAGGTTCGCGGGCGTGTCCGCGCCGGGCAGCAGGATGTGCCGGGGGCCGATCGCGGTACGGCCGTCGGTGAGCGGCACGGGCAGCCCGGACAGCCGGTCGGGGTCCACCCCGGCCAGGCTGTCGTAGAGCCGGTGCCACCAGTCGGGGGTCCGCTCGATGCCCGCGATCCGCTCGATGGCGTCGCCCAGCGGGAGCCGGCCCACGCCCAGCGTGCGCAGCTCCGCCCGGCGTTCGAGGCCCGCCGGGAGCAGGGTCGGAAGGACCTCGGCGAGGACGCGCACGGTGTCGGCGCCCGCGCCCTCCACCACCTCGGCCTCGAAGGGGCGCAGGGCGGCGCGCTCCTCCGCGTGCTCGGGCGGCGCGGCCGGTGCGAGGAAGGCCGTACGGGGCAGGCGCTGGAGGACGGCGGCGCGCAGGGCCCCGTCCAGCTCGCCCCTGCCGAGGGGGCCGGGCACCAGGTCCACGAGGGCGGTGGTCACCGGGTCCCAGGCGCCGAGGAGTTCGGCGTACGCGTCGGCCGCGCGCTCCACCAGGAAGTCGGTCAGCGGACCCGGCGCGGGATGCCGGCGGGTGGTGTCCAGCGGCAGGGTCGCGATGAGCAGCGCCGGAATGCCCAGCGGCTCGTCGGTGGGGGTGGGCGCGTGCACCACGGGGGCCGTGTCCGGGCGTACCGGGGCGCCGTCGGAGTCGACGGGCACGGCCCAGGACACCGCCCAGGCGGGCCGCAGCCGCTCCTCGACGGGCCGGTCGGCGAGCAGCGCGCGCTCGATGGGGCCGCCGTGGCGGACGGTGCGCCAGCGGTGGGTGACCGTGCCGGAGGCGGTGGTGTCCTCGATGACGGTGTACGGGCCCTCGTCACGGCGGTACAGCGTGCGGACGCCCCCGGCCGCACTGCCCGGCGGGGTCTCGACGACGATCTCGCGCAGCCCGGGCAGGGTGAGCAGCAGGGCGTCGTCGATGCCCGTCAGCAGCCGCTCCACCAGGGCCTCGGCGGCGGCGTCCCGCAGCGGCAGCACCACGACGGTGTCGTAGCCCTCGGGGGCGGTGCCCTCGGCGGGCAGCGGGAGGCGCAGCAGCGGAACGTGCCCGTCGCGGCGGCGCAGTTCGTCGCCGAGGCCGGGGCTGCCGACGGCGGCGCCCCGGGCCAGTTCGCGGGCCTCGGCCAGGGACCAGCGGACACCGCCGTGGCGGCCGAGCACCGCGGGCTCGTCGGAGACGGCCAGCACGGCCGCGAAGCCGACGCCGAAGCGGCCGACGCTGTCCCCGGAGGGCTCCCGCTTGGCGGAGGCGCGCAGGGTGCTCAGCGACTCCACGCCCGTCGCGTCCAGCGGGGCACCGGTGTTGGCGACGGCCAGCAGCGCGTGCCCGCCCTCACCCTCGTGCAGCGTGAGCCGCAGCCGGCCGGGCACCTTGGCCCGGGCCGCGGCGTCGGCGGCGTTCTGCGCCAGCTCCACGACGAGCCGGTCGCGGTAGCCGCCGAGCGCCAGGTCCTCCTCGGCGTTGGCGTCCTCGCGGAACCGGGCCGGGCCCGCACCCCACGCATCGAGCACCCCGCGCCGCAGCCGGGCCGTGCCGAAGGGGTCCACGCCGCTCTGGGCCGCCGTCACTCGCACGCTCACGCCGCTGCCTCCAGGATTCGCCGCCGGACCCTGACGGTACCGCGTGCGGAAGACCCCCCACGCCCCGGCCGCGGCGTGGGCGAACACGGCGGCGCGGGAACGCCGGGGCCCCCGGTGACATCGGGTCACCGGGGGCCTCGGGTCGTACGGGGCGGGTGGGGGTCAGAGCTTCTCGATCACGTGGTCGATGCAGGCCGTCAGAGCCTGCACGTCCGCCGGGTCGATCGCCGGGAACATCGCGATACGGAGCTGGTTGCGGCCGAGCTTGCGGTACGGCTCGGTGTCCACGATCCCGTTGGCGCGCAGCACCTTGGCGACGGCCGCCGCGTCGATGTCGTCCGAGAAGTCGATCGTGCCGATGACGGACGAGCGCTTGTCGGCGTCCACGACGAACGGGGTCGCGTACTTGGACGCCTCCGCCCAGCCGTACAGGTTGCGCGCACTGGCCGCCGTACGGCCGGTGGTGAACTCCAGGCCGCCCTGGCTGTTCATCCACTCCAGCTGCTGGTCCAGCAGGAAGAGGGTGGCCAGCGCCGGGGTGTTGTACGTCTGGTTCTTCAGCGAGTTGTCGATCGCCGTCGGCAGCGAGAAGAACTCCGGGATGTGCCGGCCGGAGGCGTGCACGCGCTGCGCACGCTCCAGGGCGGCCGGGGAGAACGCGGCCAGCCACAGGCCGCCGTCCGAGGCGAAGGACTTCTGCGGAGCGAAGTAGTAGACGTCCGTCTCGGTGATGTCCACCGGCAGACCGCCGGCGCCCGAGGTCGCGTCCACCAGAACGAGGGACCCGGCGTCGGCGCCCGCGACGCGCTTGATCGGCGCCGCCACACCCGTGGAGGTCTCGTTGTGGGTGTACGCGTACACGTCCACGCCCGCCTCGGCCACCGGCTCCGGGTGCGTGCCCGGCTCCGAGGAGATCACGGACGGCGCGTCCAGCCACGGCGCGAGCTTCGCGGCCGTGGCGAACTTCGAGGAGAACTCGCCGAAGGTGAGGTGCTGGGACTTCTGCTCGATCAGACCGGCGGTCGCGATGTCCCAGAAGGCGGTGGAGCCGCCGTTGCCCAGGATCACCTCGTACCCCTCGGGGAGGGAGAAGAGGTCCCGGAGGCCCTGGCGCACCGAGCCGACCACGTTCTTGACCGTGGCCTGGCGGTGTGAGGTTCCGAGCAGGGAGGTACCGGTGGCGGCGAGGGCGTCCAGCGCCTCGGTCCGCACCTTGGAGGGGCCCGCGCCGAAGCGTCCGTCGGCGGGCTTGATGTCAGCGGGAATCTGGATCTCAGCCACGAGTTGAGCGTATCGGGTCCCGGTCCGCGATTCTGAAGCGCGTCCACCCGATGAGACGGGTCCGGCCGGTGGCAGGGTGGAACGGTGACGTCACCCGGTGAACTCGAACGGACATTGCGGGAGAACCTGCGCGGGGAGATCGACTTCAGTGCCGCCGCACGGGCCCTGACCACCATGGACGCCTCCAACTACCGCCGCGTCCCGGTGGGCGTGGTCGCCCCGCGCGACGCCGCGGACGTGGCGGCCGCCCTCGCGGTGTGCGCCGAAGCCGGGGTCCCGGTCGTCCCGCGCGGCGGCGGGACCTCCATCGCCGGGCAGGCCACGGGCGTGGGCGTGGTGCTCGACCTGACCCGGCACATGAACGCCCTCGTGGCGCTGGACCCGGCGGCGCGCACCGCCGTGGTCCAGCCGGGACTGGTCCTCGACCGGCTGCGGGACGCGGTGCGCCCGTACGGGCTGACCTTCGGACCCGACCCCTCCACGCACTCCCGCTGCACCCTCGGCGGCATGATCGGCAACAACGCCTGCGGGGCCCACTCGGTGGCCTGGGGCACCACCGCGGACAACGTGACCGAGCTGGCGGTGACGGCGTACGGAGGCACCGCGCACCGGATCTCAACGGGCTGGGACGGCGCTCCCGCCGGACTGCGGGACCTGATCACCGGGCACCTCGGGCTGCTGCGCACCGGAATGCCGCCCGCCTTCTCCCGGCGGATCTCCGGCTACGGCGGCCTCGACGCGCTCCTGCCCGAGCACGGGGTGCAGCTCGCGCGGGCGTTCTGCGGGAGCGAGGGGACGCTCGGGGTGGTGACGGAGGCGGTGGTGCGCCTGGTGGAGGCGCCGGCCGCGCCGGTGCTCGCGGTGCTCGGGTACGCCGACGAGAGCGCGGCGGCCGACGCGGCGGCGGGACTGCTGCCGTACGGGCCGCTGACGGTGGAGGGGATGGCCGAGGACCTGGTGGGCGGCGGGGCACCGGCGTTGCCGCGGGGCCGGGCGTGGCTGTTCGTGGAGATGCGGGACGAGGGCGGGGCGCGGGCGCTCGTACGGGCCGCCGACGCCGTGGACTCCCTGCTGGTCACCGATCCGGCGGCGCAGCGGGCGCTGTGGCGGATCCGCGAGGACGCGGCGGGCACGGCGACGAGGATGCCCGACGGGACGATGGCCTGGCCGGGATGGGAGGACTGCGCGGTGCCGCCGGCCCGGCTGGGGGCGTACCTCGGGGAATTCCGGGCGCTGCTGGCGGCGCACGGGCTGCGCGGATCCCCGTACGGGCACTTCGGCGAGGGCTGCGTGCACGTACGGATCGACTTCGACCTGGTCTCGGCGGACGGGGTGGCCCGCTTCCGCGCCTTCTCGCAGGAGCTGGCCGACCTGGTCGTCGCACACGGCGGCTCCCTGTCGGGCGAGCACGGCGACGGCCAGGCGCGGGCGGAACTGCTGCCGAAGATGTACGGGGCGCAGACGATCGGGCTCTTCGGCGCATACAAGGACGTGTGGGACCCGGCGGGCGGGATGAACCCGGGGATGCTGGTCCGGCCGGCGAAGCTGGACGAGAACCTGCGCTTCGCGGTGCTGCCGGCCACCCCGCTCGCCGCCACCCCGCTCGCGGCCGGGGTCGCGCGGTGCGTGGGGGTGGCGAAATGCCGCACGACCGAGCCGGGAGGGCCGGGAGTGATGTGCCCCTCCTACCGGGCCACCGGCGAGGAACAGCACTCCACGCGCGGCCGGGCACGGCTGCTGCACGAGATGCTGGCCGGCGAGGTGATCACCGGCGGCTGGCGCTCCGCCGAGGTCGCCGAGGCGCTCGACCTGTGCCTCGGGTGCAAGGGCTGCCGCAGCGACTGCCCGGTCGGCGTCGACATGGCCTCGTACAAGTCGGAGTTCCTGCACCACCACTGGGCGGGCCGGATCCGGCCGCTCGCCCACTACACGCTGGGCGGCCTGCCCGGGTGGCTGCGCCTGATCGCCCGCCTGCGGGCGGCGCGCGCCGTCAACGCGGCCGCGCGCCACCTGCCCGTACCGGGCCTGACCCGGGAGCGGGCCCTGCCGCCCCTCGCGAAGCGGCCGTTCACGCGCGGTACGGTCCCGGCCGCCGACGGCCCCGCGCAGGCGGCCGCAGGCTCCGCGCCCAGGTCCGCAGGCTTCGCGCCCATGCCCGGGCCCACCGTCACCCTCTGGCCCGACACGTTCACCGAGTACCTGGCCCCCGAGGTCGGCCGCGCCGCACTGCGCGTGCTCCGGGCGGCGGGCCTGGAGGTCTCCGTCCCGCGCGGCGGCCGGGTCTGCTGCGGCCTGACGTACCTCTCCACCGGCCGGCTCGACCGCGCCCGCAAGGTCCTGCGCCGGACCCTGGACACCGTCGGCGAGGTGTCCGGACCCGTCACCGTCCTCGAACCGAGCTGCGCCGCGGCCCTGCGCGCCGACCTGCCCGACCTGCTGCCCGACGACCCCCGCGCGGCCCGTCTGGCGGCAGCCGTGCGCACCGTCGCGGAGACCCTGGAGGAGTATGCCCCGGCCTGGCGGCCGCCCCGCCTCGACCGGGCTGTGGTCGGCCAGACCCACTGCCACCAGCACGCGGTCCTCGGCGACGCGGCGGACCGCCGGCTGCGCGAACGCGCCGGGCTCACGGGCGAGCTCGGCGGGGGCTGCTGCGGCCTCGCCGGGAACTTCGGCTTCGAGCCGGGCCACCACGAGGTGTCCGTGGCCTGCGCGCAGGAGCAGCTCCTGCCGTCCCTGCGCGCGGCCCCGCCGGGCGCGCTGGTCCAGGCGGACGGCTTCTCCTGCCGGACCCAGATCGCCCAGCTGGGCGGGGTCCGCGCGCGTCATCTCGTCGAGCTGCTGGCGGAGGGACTGGGGGACGGACCGGGGGAGGGACTGGCGGATCCCGACATGGAGCCGTAGCGAACGTGTAAGGCAAGAGACACGGCAACACTCCTTACGACGGCTTAATCTGGATAAATGCCCGCACCTACCGCGTCCCCGACGACCACCCCCGCCGCCACGCTCCCCGCCGAAGGGGCCCGGTCCCGCTTCGGCCCGGTCGCGCTGGTGATCTCGGCGGGCGTCTCGGTGCAGTTCGGCGCCGCCCTCGCGGTCATGATCATGCCGAGGGCGGGCGCGGCCGGTGTGGTCACCCTGCGCCTCGCGGCCGCCGCGATCGTGCTGCTGCTCCTGTGCCGCCCGAAGGTGCGCGGCCACTCCCGTTCCGACTGGGGCACGGTGCTCGCCTTCGGCGTCGCCATGGCCGGTATGAACGGCCTCTTCTACCAGGCCATCGACCGGATCCCGCTCGGCCCGGCCGTCACCCTGGAGGTCCTCGGGCCGCTCGCCCTGTCCGTCATCGTCTCCCGGCGCCTGGTCAACGTCCTGTGGGCCGGCCTCGCGCTCGGCGGCGTCGTCCTGCTGTCCGGGCACGGCGGGGGCGGCCTCGGCTTCGGCTCCCTCGACCCGCTGGGCGCGGCCTACGCGCTCGGGGCGGGCGTGATGTGGGCGGCGTACATCGTGTTCAGCGCGCGTACGGGCCGCCGCTTCCCGCAGGCGGACGGCCTGGCCCTGGCGATGGCGGTGGCAGCGGTCCTCTCGCTGCCGCTGGGCATCGCCGGAGCCGGCTCGAACCTGCTGGTCCCGAGCACGATCGCGCTGGGCGTGGGCGTGGCCGTACTGTCCTCCGTGCTTCCGTACACCCTGGAACTGCTCGCCCTGCGGCGCATGCCGGCCCCGACGTTCGCGATCCTGATGAGCCTGGAGCCGGCCATCGCCGCCACCGCGGGCTTCCTCGTCCTGAACCAGGCCATGTCCGCACTGGACGCCCTGGCCATCGCCCTCGTGATCGCGGCCAGCATGGGCGCGGTCCGCTCGCAGACCCGGAAGCAGACCGCCTGATGGACGTCCCCGCCTACCTGACAGCCGTCCCCGAGGCCCGCCGGGCCGCCCTGGTCCGCCTGCGGGAGCTGTGCCTGGCGGAACTGACGGGCTTCGAGGAGGTCATCGCGTACGGGATGCCTGCGTACGTGCGGGCGGGGGAGACCGTCGGCGAGATCGCCTGGGCGAACCAGAAGCAGTACATCTCCTTCTACTTGCTGCGCACGGACGTACGGGACGCCTTCGCGGACCGCCTGGCCCCCCACGACATGGGCAAAAGCTGCCTCCGCTTCCGCAACCCGGCCAAGGTCGACTTCGACCTCCTGCGCGACCTGCTGCGGGCAGTGGCGGCGGCGGGCCCGGGGGCGGGAAAGGTCTGCTGAGGGCGGCTCCGGTGGCGGGGTGGGCGGGGCTTCGGTCGGCCGGCAGTCAGAGACGCGCATGGGGGGTTCCCGGCAGTCTTCGTATGTCCGGGGCGGGACGGGCGGTCAAGGGTGGCCGAAGGCCATCGCGAAGCGACGCGAGGAACGAGCGCCCTTGAGGGGCCGGCCCGACACGGAGAGACGATGGGACTGACGGGAAACCCCCATACGCCTCCCTGACCACCGCCCGAGTCGGCTCCCGCTCACCCGAAGCCACCCCGTACCGCCCGACCGCCCCCGCCCCGCCCCGCCCCGCCCCGCCCCGCCCCGCCCCCGCCCCTCACCCCAGCGGCAGGTCCAGGTACGACGGCGTGGACTCCGGGGAGGTGAAGGCCAGGGATGCCCGGGGGAGGTTGGCGTCGCCGTAGAACGGGTCGCGGGCGTCGATCACGAGCATCAGGCGGTGGCCGCGCGGGACGTCGTACGCCGTCGCCTGGAGTTCGATGTCGGCGCTGACCAGGCTGTCGGGCGGTGAGTCCAGGTCGGTGTACGGGGCGTGCGTGATGAGGTGGGCCGTACCGTCGGGCGCCGTGTCCAGGAGGTACGCGACGAAGGTGGATCCGGGGTTCGCCGCCCGGTACGTGACGCGCAGCCGCGGTATGCCGCGCAGCCGGGTGGTCTCCCCGGCCGGGTCCGCCGTCCACACGGCGGCGACGGAGCGGTCGATGTCCTGGGTCCGGTAGATCTTCGGGCGGCCGGCGATCTCCGCGTAGCCGGACTCCACGATCCTGTCGGCGACGGTCGCCGGGGTGTCCATCCCGCACAGCACGGTCGACGTCCAGCCGGCCTGCGGCTCGTCGCCGAGCTCCCCGTCGTCCGCCAGGTGCAGCCGTTCCACCTGCTCGGTGAGGGAGTGCCAGGTGGGGCGGGGTTCGAGGGTCTTGCTCCACATGACCTCGCCGAGCACCTGTCCCTCGTCGCCGATGCCGTTGTCGATGTCCCGGAGGTGGTGGTCGAGCCAGCGGTGGGCGTCCGTCCAGATCCGGTTGGGCAGGCCGAGCATGCCGGTCATCTCGGGTCCGGAGTGGTCGCCGATGGAGACGGCGAGGCGTTTGGGGCCGGTCAGTTCGTTGAACATCTTCAGGGTCTGGTTGGGCGGGAAGAGCGTCTCGTGCCAGGCGTGCGAGAAGAACACCGGGACCTGGCGGCGGTTGAGTTCCTTGATGTGGGTGAAGGGCGAGCGCGTCTCCGCCCAGCGCAGGGTCCCCTGGACGTCGCGGTTGGCGAGGACGTTGTCGAAGACGCTCTGCGTCTGCGGGCTCAGCCGCGCCTTCGCGGCCGCGTCGAGCAGGGCCCGTACGGCCGCGACGTGCCGGGTGGAGTTCTCGTAGAAGGCCTCGCCGAGGTCGCCCCACGTGCTGAGCGCGACCACGGCGCCGACGCGGGTGTCGTGCGCGGCGACGAGCTGGCTGATGCCGGAGCCGTACGAGTCCCCGAGGAAGGCGATCTTCGTCACGGGGCCGGTGCTGCGCTCGATGAGGTGGTCCAGGGCCCGGCTGCCGTCGGAGACGTCGAGGGGGCCCGCCACGTCGACCTGGCCCTCGGAGCCGGCGAAGCCGCGGGCGGAGTAGGCGAGGACGTTGTAGCCGCGGGCGGCGAAGAGGGAGGCCTGGACGGCGTACGGGAGCCAGCCGAGGTTGGTCCAGGGCGAGGGCATGACGATCGCGGGGCGGGGCCGGGAGCCGGTGTGCCGCCAGAGCGCGGCGTCGAGGAGGTCCCCGTCGGCGCCGGTCACCTTGCCGCGGGTGAAGACGGCGACGGAGCGGACCTCGGCGATCTCGGCGGCGCGGGCGGGCGCGAGGCCGGTGACGTCGCCGCTCTCCAGGGCGGCGACGAAGGCGGTGAGGGCGGTCGCGTCGAGTTCGGGATAGAGGGAGAAGGGGGTGCGGGCGGCTGGAGTCACGTCAGTCCATCCTCTTCGTGGTCTTCGTCGTCTTCGTCGAGTGATTCGAGTGAGTCGAGTGACACGAACGTGGGTGTGGTGCGTGGTGTGTGCGCCCGCCCGGGCCCGGAGCGGAACGCCCAGTATCGACGGGACATCCGATGACGTATCGCGAGTTTCCGGCTTACGGCCTGAATCGCCCCCTCCGTTCCCGGTGGCCGTCGAGCGGCTGGACCTGCGGCCGGTGCGCCGTCGGCGCAACTGCCTTTCCGGTGAGGCGATTTGGTGCGCGTGGCGGGAAGGCGTCGACGTTGGAGAAAATCATGCAAGCGTGCTTGATTGTTTTGCCGGGTGCTGCCAGTCTTCCCCTCACGCCGAGAGGGGAGCGCACCCGTGCCCGATCCGTCCGCCGCCGACGCAGCCTTCGCCGTCTTCGCAGATCTGCGCGATGAGGGCCGTGAACTGGAGTCCCTGGTCGGGGATCTGCCCGATCCCGACTGGGCCCGGCCCACCCCCGCGCCCGGCTGGACCGTCGCCCACCAGATCGCCCACCTGCACTGGACCGACCGGGCCTCGCTGCTCTCCCTCACCGACGCCACCGCCTTCGCCGGCATGGTCGAGCAGGCGCTGAAGGCCCCCGACACCTTCGTCGACGAGGGCGCGCAGGAGGGCGCCGAGCTGGCGCCCGCCGAGCTGCTCGCCCGCTGGCGGGCCACGCGCGGCGCCCTGGACGCGGCGCTGGCCGCGGCCTCGCCCGACACCCGCTTCCCCTGGTACGGGCCGCCGATGAAGGCCGCCTCGATGGCCAGCGCCCGGTTGATGGAGACCTGGGCGCACGGCCAGGACGTGGCCGACGCGCTCGGCGTGCGCCGCACCCCGACCGCGCGGCTGCGGCACGTGGCACGGATCGGCGTACGGGCCCGCGACTACGCCTATGCCGTACGCGGACTGCCCGCGCCCGCCGGGGAGTTCCGGGTGGAGCTGACGGCCCCCGGCGGCCCGCAGGTGTGGACGTACGGCCCGCCGGACGCCCCGCAGCGCGTCACCGGCCCGGCGCTCGACTTCTGCCTGCTGGTGACCCAGCGGGCCCACCGCGCCGACCTGGACCTGACCGCGACCGGCCCCGACGCGGACCGCTGGCTTGACATCGCCCAGGCATTCGCGGGCCCCGCGGGTGCGGGCCGGGAGCCGGGGGCCTCGCGGTGACCCGGCGCCCGCTCGTCATCGGCAACGCCTCGGGCTTCTACGGGGACCGCTTCGGAGCCCTGCGCGAAATGCTGACCGGCGGCCCGCTGGACGTGCTGACCGGGGACTACCTGGCCGAGCTGACCATGCTGATCCTGGGCCGCGACCGCCTGAAGAATCCGGAGCTCGGCTACGCCAAGACCTTCCTGCGCCAGCTGGAGGAAGGGCTCGGGCTCGCGCACGAACGGGGCGTACGGATCGTCGCGAACGCCGGCGGCCTCAATCCGGCCGGACTCGCCGACGCGGTACGGGCCCTGGCGGCGAAGGCGGGCGTCCCGGTGCGGGTGGCCCATGTGGAGGGCGACGATCTCACCGCGCAGGTGGACGGGGCGCTGACGGCCAACGCCTATCTCGGGGGCGCCGGGATCGCGGCCTGCCTGCGGGCGGGCGCGGACGTGGTGGTGACCGGCCGGGTCACGGACGCGGCACTGGTCAGCGGCCCGGCGGCCTGGTGGTTCGACTGGGCCGCGGATGACTACGACCGGCTCGCGGGTGCGGTGGCCGCGGGCCACGTCCTGGAGTGCGGTACGCAGGCCACCGGCGGCAACTACTCCTTCTTCGCCCGGCACGACGTCCGCCACCCCGGCTTCCCGCTCGCGGAGATCTCCGAGGACGGCTCGGCGGTCATCACCAAACACCCCGGCACGGGCGGAGCCGTCACCGCAGGCACCGTCACCGCCCAACTCCTCTACGAGACCCAGGGCGTCCGGTACCTCGGCCCGGACGTGACCACCCGCCTGGACACGGTCCGGCTGACCGACGAGGGCGCCGACCGCGTACGCATCGGCGGAGTGCGCGGGGAGGCCCCGCCGGCCACCCTCAAGGTGGGCGTCACACGGATCGGGGGCTGGCGCAACGAGGTGGTCTTCGTCCTGACCGGCCTGGACATCGACGCGAAGGCGGACCTCGTCAAGTCCCAGCTCGCCGAGGCCCTGGAGCCAGTGGCGGACGCCGTCTGGACCCTGTCCCGCACCGATCACGAGGACGCCCCGACGGAGGAGACGGGGAGCGCCCTGCTGCGCCTGGTCGTCCGCGACCCGTCCCCGGACCGGGTGGGCCGCCCGCTGACCTCGACGGCGATCGAACTGGCCCTCGGCAGCTACCCGGGCTTCCACGTGACGTCCCCACCGGGTCCCGCCCAGCCGTACGGGGTCTTCACCTCCACCCTGGTCCCGGCGGACTCGGTCCCCCACGTGGCGGTCCTTCCGGACGGCACCCGCGTCCCGGTCCCGGCCGCCGTTGCGGCCCCGTCGGCGTTCGAGGCGCCGGGGGCGCAGACCGCCGCTTCGGGAAGGGGCGGGGTGGGGGAGGGCCCCGCGGGGCCCACCACCCGCGCCCCGCTCGGTGCGGTGGCGGGAGCCCGCAGCGGCGACAAGGGCGGGGACGCCAACGTCGGCGTCTGGGTCGAGTCGGCCGCCGCATGGGAATGGCTGCAGCGCACCCTCACGGCGGACACCTTCCGGGCCCTGCTCCCCGAGACCGGCGCTCTGCCCGTCACCCGGCACGAACTCCCGCACCTGAAGGCCCTGAACTTCACCGTCACCGGCATCCTCGGCGACGGCGTCGCCTCCGGCCACCGCTTCGACCCCCAG
Organism: Streptomyces sp. NPDC054932; assembly: GCF_053610205.1. Taxonomy (NCBI): domain Bacteria; kingdom Bacillati; phylum Actinomycetota; class Actinomycetes; order Kitasatosporales; family Streptomycetaceae; genus Streptomyces; species Streptomyces sp. NPDC054932. Next base: position 24,657 of record NZ_JBSGXU010000104.1, read on the forward strand.
GCCAAGGCCCTCGGCGAATGGCTCCGCGCCCGCCACCTCGACATCCCGACCCATCTGCTGCGGCCCGACAAGGGCTCCGTACCCGCCCCGGAGGGGACCGGCTCATGACCCGCCTCGGCACCACCGTCGACCCCCATGCCCCCGAGCACGCCCAGGCGCGGACCGCCGCGCTGGAGCGCCTCGCCGCCCTCGACGCCGAGCACGCCAAGGCCCTGGAGGGCGGCGGCGAGAAGTACACGGCGCGCCACCGCGCCCGCGGCAAGCTCCTGGCGCGCGAACGCGTCGAGCTGCTCCTCGACCCGGACACACCGTTCCTGGAGCTGTCCCCGCTCGCCGCCTGGGGCAGCGACTACCCCGTCGGCGCCTCCATGGTCACCGGCATCGGCACGGTCGAGGGCGTCGAATGCCTGATCACCGCCAACGACCCCACCGTCCGCGGCGGCGCCTCCAACCCGTGGACGCTGAAGAAGGCGCTGCGGGCCAACGAGATCGCCCGGCAGAACCGCCTCCCCTGCATCAGCCTCGTGGAGTCGGGCGGCGCCGACCTGCCCTCCCAGAAGGAGATCTTCATCCCGGGCGGCGCGATCTTCCGCGACATCACCCGGCTCTCGGCCGAGGGCATCCCGACCGTCGCGGTGGTCTTCGGCAACTCCACGGCCGGAGGCGCGTACGTCCCCGGCATGTCCGACCACACCATCATGATCAAGGACCGTTCCAAGGTGTTCCTCGGCGGTCCGCCCCTGGTCAAGATGGCCACCGGCGAGGAGAGCGACGACGAGTCCCTCGGCGGAGCCGACATGCACGCCCGCACCTCGGGACTCGCCGACCACTACGCCCTCGACGAGTACGACGCGATCCGCCAGGCCCGCCGCGTCGTGGCCCGGCTCAACCGGCGAAGGGCGCACGCGCAGCCGCCACCGGCCCGGGAACCCCTCCACGACCCCGAGGAACTCCTCGGCATCGTCCCGCCCGACCTCAAGACCCCCTTCGATCCGCGCGAGGTCATCGCCCGGATCGTCGACGCCTCCGACTTCGACGAGTTCAAGCCCTTCTACGGCCCCAGCCTCGTCACCGGCTGGGCCACCCTGCACGGCTACCCCGTCGGCATCCTCGCCAACGCACAGGGCGTGTTGTTCAGCGCCGAGTCCCAGAAGGCGGCCCAGTTCATCCAGCTCGCCAACCAGCGCGACATCCCCCTCCTGTTCCTCCACAACACCACCGGCTACATGGTCGGCAAGGAGTACGAGCAGGGCGGCATCATCAAGCACGGCGCGATGATGATCAACGCGGTCTCCAACTCCAGGGTCCCGCACCTGTCCGTGCTCATCGGCGCGAGCTACGGCGCCGGCCACTACGGCATGTGCGGCCGCGCCTACGAGCCCCGCTTCCTCTTCGCGTGGCCCAGCGCCAAGTCCGCCGTCATGGGCCCCCAGCAGCTGGCCGGAGTGCTCTCCATCGTGTCCCGGCAGTCCGCCGCCGCGAAGGGGCTCCCGTACGACGAGGAGGCCGACGCCGGGATGCGCGCCTTCGTGGAGGCGCAGATCGAGTCCGAGTCCCTGCCGATGTTCCTGTCCGGGCGGCTGTACGACGACGGGGTCATCGACCCGCGCGACACCCGCACCGTCCTCGGCCTGTGCCTGTCGGCCGTCCACAACGCCCCCGTCGAGGGCGCCCGTGGCGGCTTCGGCGTCTTCCGGATGTGAGCCCGCACATGACGAACCTGACCTCCCTCCTGGTCGCCAACCGCGGCGAGATCGCCGTCCGGATCTTCCGTACCGCGCGCGCCCTGGGCCTGGCCACCGTCGCCGTCCACTCCGACCCGGACGCCGACGCCCTGCACGTGCGCGACGCCGACGCCGCCGTACGCCTGCCGGGCGCGGCCCCCGCCGACACCTACCTGCGCGGCGACCTGATCATCAAGGCCGCCCTCGCCGCCGGCGCCGACGCCGTCCATCCCGGCTACGGCTTCCTCTCCGAGAACGCCGGCTTCGCCCGCGAGGTACTGGCCGCCGGCCTGGTCTGGATCGGCCCGCCCCCCGAGGCCATCGAGGCCATGGCCTCCAAGACCCGGGCCAAGGAACTGATGCGTGCCGCCGGGGTGCCGCTCCTCGACCCCGTCGACCCGGCCGCCGCCACCCCCGCCGACCTGCCCCTCCTCCTCAAGGCCGCGGCCGGCGGAGGCGGCCGCGGGATGCGCGTCGTCCGCGACCTCGACACCCTCAAGGAGGCCCTCGACGCCGCGACCGCCGAAGCGGCCTCCGCCTTCGGCGACGGCGAGGTCTTCGCCGAGCCCTACGTGGAGCGGGGCCGCCACGTCGAGGTGCAGATCCTCGCCGACGCCCACGGCACCGTCTGGGCCCTCGGCACCCGGGACTGCTCCCTCCAGCGGCGCCACCAGAAGGTCATCGAGGAAGCCCCCGCGCCCGGCCTCCCGGAAGCTCTGCGCGAGACCCTCCACCGGGCGGCCGTCGCCGCGGCCCGCGCCGTCTCCTACCGGGGCGCGGGCACGGTCGAGTTCCTCGTCACCGCCGACGGCCGCCCGTACTTCCTGGAGATGAACACCCGCCTCCAGGTCGAACACCCCGTCACCGAAGCCGTCTTCGGCCTCGACCTCGTCGCCCTCCAGCTGCGCGTCGCCGAGGGCGCGGCCCTGCCCCTGGAGCCCCCGGCACCCACCGGCCACGCCGTCGAGGCCCGCCTCTACGCCGAGGACCCCGCCCAGGACTGGCGCCCGCAGACCGGAGCCCTGCACACCCTCGCCATCCCCGGCGAGGTCCGCGTCGACACCGGCTTCACCGACGGGGACACCGTCGGCATCCACTACGACCCCATGCTCGCCAAGGTCGTCGCCCACGCCCCGACCCGCGCCGAGGCCGTCCGGGCCCTCGCCCGCGCCCTCGCCGGATCCCGCATCCACGGCCTCACCACCAACCGCGACCTCCTCGTACGCTCACTGCGGCACCCGGAGTTCGCCGCCGCACAGCTCGACACCGGCTTCTACGAACGCCACCTCGACACCCTCACCGGCGGCGCCCCGGACGCCACCCCGGCGGCCCTCGCCGCCGCCCTCGCCGCAGCCGCCCCCGGCCCGGACGCGCCGCTCGCCGCCCGGATCGGCGGCTGGCGCAACGTCCGCTCCCAGCCGCAGATCCACCGCTACAGCGCGGACGGCACCGAGTACGAGGTCCGCTACCACCCCGGACGCGGCGCCCTACCCAGCCTTGTCGACCACCCCGGGATCCGGGTCGTGGCCGCCACCCCCGCCCTGGTCACCCTCGAAGTCGAGGGAATCCGGCGGGCGTTCCACGTGAAACAAAATTCGAACAAGGTCTATGTGGACTCGGCGCTCGGATCTCACACCTTCACCCCCGTCCCCCGGTTCCCCGACCCCCAGGACCGCACCGAACGGGGCTCGCTGCTCGCCCCCATGCCCGGGACCGTCGTCCGCATCGCCGAGGGCCTGGCACCCGGCAGCCCCGTCACCGCCGGCCAGTCCCTGCTCTGGCTGGAGGCCATGAAGATGGAGCACCGCATCCTCGCTCCCGCCTCCGGCACGCTCACCGCGCTCCACGCCGTCACCGGCCAACAGGTCGAGTTCGGCGCCCTGCTCGCCGTAGTCCAGGAGGAATCGCCGTCATGAGCTCCGCAACCAGCACCGTCGAGACCGAAGAGCACAAGGCCCTGCGCGCCGCCGTCGCCGCCCTCGGACAGCGCTACGGCCGCGAGTACCTCGCCCGCGTCGCCCGCGAAGGCGGCCACCCGGACGAGCTGTGGGCCGACGCCGCGAAGCTCGGCTACCTCGGGGTCAACCTCCCCGAGGAGTACGGCGGCGGAGGCGGCGGCATCGCCGAACTCTCCATCGTCCTCGAAGAACTCGGGGCGGCGGGCTGCCCCCTCCTCATGATGGTCGTCTCGCCCGCCATCTGCGGCACGGTCATCGCCCGCTTCGGCACCGACGCCCAGAAGAGGACCTGGCTGCCCGGCCTCGCGGACGGCAGCCGCACCATGGCCTTCGGCATCACCGAACCCGACGCCGGCTCCAACTCCCACCGCATCACGACCACCGCCCGCCGCGACGGCGACGACTGGGTCCTCACCGGCCGCAAGGTCTTCATCTCCGGCGTCGACATCGCCGACGCCACCCTGATCGTCGGCCGCACCGAGGACGCCCGTACCGGCAGCCTCAAGCCCTGCCTGTTCATCGTCCCCCGCGATGCCCCCGGCTTCTCCCGCTCCGTCATAGAGATGGAACTGCAGGCGGCGGAGAAGCAGTTCGAGCTCGTCCTCGACGACGTACGGCTGCCCGCCGACGCGCTCGTCGGCGACGAGGACGCGGGCCTGCTGCAGCTGTTCGCCGGACTCAACCCCGAACGGATCATGACCGCAGCCTTCGCCATCGGGATGGGCCGCCACGCGCTGGCCAAGGCGGTCGACTACGCGAAGACCCGCCAGGTGTGGAAGGAACCCATCGGCGCGCACCAGGCCGTGGCCCACCCGCTGGCCCAGGCGCACATCGAGCTGGAACTGGCCCGCCTGATGATGCAGAGGGCCGCTGCGCTGTATGACGCGGGCGACGACATGGGCGCGGGCGAGGCGGCGAACATGGCGAAGTACGCGGCGGGGGAGGCGTGCGTGCGGGCGGTGGACCAGTCCGTCCACACCCTCGGAGGCAACGGCCTGACCCGCGAATACGGCCTGGCCTCCCTCGTCACGGCCGCCCGCGTGGCCCGCATCGCCCCGGTCAGCCGCGAGATGATCCTCAACTTCATCTCCCACCAAACCCTGGGCCTCCCCAAGTCCTACTGACGGATCCCCTGCGGAGTTGCTCGGCGGTGCCTCTGCTGCGCGGGCCTGCCCCTGCCCGGGTGGGCGCCTCAATCGCCGGCGGGGCTTCAATGGGTGGGTCGGGGCCGCACGAGGGTCTCCTCGGCCGGTCCCCTGCGGGGTTGCTCGGCGGTGCGTGGGGGTGGGGCGGTGCCCCGCACGAGGGTCTCCTCGGCTCGCGCGGATCCCCTGCGGGGTGCTTGGCGGTGCGGGGGTGGGTCGGTGCCCCGCACGAGGGTCTCCTCGGCTCGCGCCTGCGGCCGTGGTTGTGCCGTTCGGCCTGGGTTGCGCGCTCGTCCTGCGG
>NZ_JBSGXU010000105.1:0-29248 GCF_053610205.1 Streptomyces sp. NPDC054932
CCTTCGGCGGGCCGTCGCCGTTCCAGGGCGCCCAGCCCGGATCGCCCGTCACCGCGAACCGCACCCAGGCCGCGTGCATCTCGTCCGCCAGCGCCTGCGGGGTGTCCGGTCCGGCCAGCCAGGATGCCTCGGGTGCCGCGAGCGTGTCGAACACGAAGCCGAGCTCCAGGGCGTGGCAGGCGCCGAGCCCCGGAACGCCGGAGGACCAGCCGAACTCGTACAGGAAGCTCGGCGCCGCCCGCCGGGACCCCGCGAGCCTGCGCAGCGGGTCGCGCAGCAGCCGGTCGGTGAGCAGCTGTCCGGCCAGCTCGGCCGGGCTCGCCGCGGGCAGGGCGGCCCGCAGCACCCGTACGGCCTCCGTGTCCTTGCCGGCGCGGACCCGGGCGAGCGCCACGGCCAGCGGGCCCAGCCGGTCCAGCAGCCGCATCCCACCGGTGGGGGCGAGCCACAGCCGGTACTCCTCACGCGTCCAGCCGAGGAGCAGCGGCACCTCACCGGAGACGGCCGAGTCGCACAGGGCGTCGAGGGGGTCGGCCGGTACCGTGCCGGGGTCGGTGACCAGGCCGAAGGCGGGTCCGCCGAGGAGCGGGCCCGATCTGCGCAGGACGGCCGCCTGGGCGGCGAGCAGGTCGGGCAGGGCGACGGCCGTGAAGGCCGCGGCGGTGGCGTCCACCTTGAGCAGCGAGGCCATCCGCCGGACCATGGCGCGGACCCTGGGGCGCGGCAGGACCTCGGGGGCGCCGCTCTGCAGGACCGCCCGGTGGAAGAGACCGGCCGCGCGGGGAGCGGCCAGCAGCGAGCCGATGCTGATCGCCCCGGCCGATTCGCCGAAGACGGTGACGCGGGCGGGGTCCCCGCCGAAGGCCTCGATGTTGTCGCGGACCCATTCGAGGGCGGCGATCTGGTCCAGCAGGCCGCGGTTGGCCGGGGCGTCGGGGAAGAGTCCGTAACCGAGGACGCCGAGGCGGAAGTTGAAGGAGACGAGCACGACCCCGTCGCGGGCGAAGGCGGAGCCGTCGTACACGGGGACGGCCGAGGAGCCGCGGGTGTGCGCCCCGCCGTGGATCCACACCATGACGGGCAGCCGGGCCCCGGGGGCCGGGTCGGGGGTCCACACGTTCACGTTCAGGCAGTCGTCCCCGGGGATCACCGGGTCGGGGAGCAGGGCCGCGAAGGTGTCCGGGTAGGGCACCTTGGGCGCGGTCGGCCCGTAGGCCGCGGCGTCGCGCACGCCGTCCCAGGACGCCGGGGGCACGGGCGCCGCGAGGCGCAGGGCGCCGACGGGCGGGGCGGCGTACGGGATGCCCAGGAAGGCGGCGGTCCCTCCGGGCCCGGTCCGGCCCTCGACGACCCCGGCGGCCGTCCTGGCCCGCGGCCTGCCGTGGCCGTCGGCGGCGCCCTCTGCGCTCATGTTGTCCTCCTGGGATGCCGGTGCCGGTCGCACGGTCGCACAGCCGTCCAACGGGTGACAAGGCGTGACCGGGTCCGGCCCCGGCCCGGTTGGGCGGGCATGCGATTCGTGCGTATCCACCATGCCGTGCCCGTCCTGCTGCTGGCGGGCGCCACGCTCCTGTCCGGTCCGGCCCTGGCCGCCGGGCCCGACTTCCAGTACGTCGGCCAGGACGACCGGGGCCACGGCCTCGCCGCGCCGAGGGGCTGCGTCGAGGCGGAGGGCGGCGGCGCCCGGGCGGTCACCAACGGGACCCGGAGCTCGGCGACCCTCTACGCCGGACCCCGGTGTTCGGGCCGGGCCCTGCGGGTCCTGCGGCCCGGCGAGGTCGGCCAGGTACGGCCGTACTTCGCCTCCGTGCGATTTTCCGTCACCGGGTAGGCCCAGGGGCCGTGACCCCTCGGCCGCCCCCGCGTTGTATGCCATGTCAAATGCCACAGACCCTGTGGCGCCCCACATATCTCAAGAGGAGATCTTGATGTCGCGTATCGCGAAGGCATTCGCCATCACCGCTGTCACCGGTAGCGCCGTGGTCGCCGGTGCGGGCCTGGCTGTCGCCGATGCCGGAGCGCACGGTGCGGCGGTCGGCTCCCCCGGTGTCCTGTCGGGCAACCTGCTCCAGGTTCCGGTGCACGTCCCGGTCAACGTCTGCGGCAACACCGTGAACGTGATCGCCCTGCTCAACCCGGCGTTCGGCAACACCTGCGTCAACGCCTCCGGTGGCGGCAACCACCACACCCAGGGCGGCGACTACGGTCACTGATCGGGACGCCGGTCGGGACGCCGAGCGCCTCGACCACCTGATCCACGGAAGGGCCCCCGCCGATCGGCGGGGGCCCTTCCCCCTGTTCTCCCCCTGACTCTGCAGGGGGCGCGTGCGCGGGGGCGTGCGCGTCATTCGTAGCGGTACAGGCCCTGGTGGTCGGACATCTCGCGCGGAGTGATGTTCCACGGCGGCATCGGCTCGTCGAGGGCGATGACCCGGCCGCGCTGGAGGTCGCCGCGGGCCAGGGGGACGGCGGGCAGATAGCCGGATCCGGGGTGCTTCTGCTGCCAGCGGTCCCAGATCAGGTCGACGAAGGCGTGGTGCAGCCAGAACGCCGGGTCGTTGGGCGCGGTACCGCCCGTCATGTGACCGCCGATCCACTGGTGGACCTTGTTGTGATTGCGCCAGCGCTCGCTCTTGGGGGCCGCCCAGCCCTCCAGCTTGTTGCGGAAGCCGCCCGCGGTGGCCGTGGAGTCCCAGGGCGAGACGTCGTAGGTCGGGTCGTCGATCGCCCACTGGAGCTCGGCCGCGGTGGGCAGGGTGATCGGGTTCTGCGGCCGGCCGAGGTTGCGGGTGAGGAAGGCGGACTCGGTGATGCCCACGGTCACCGTCCAGTTGCCCTTGTCGTAGGCGAACGGCCCGGTCATCACCTTGCGGTCGCTCGCCCGGCCGGTGCCGCCGAGGAAGTCGTCGGCCCACAGGGAGGAGACCGGACTGGTGTCGGTGGTCCAGTCCCAGTAGGGGACGCTCACACCCGGGTCGATCTCCTGCAACTGCTTCTCGAACTCGAGCAGATAGCGCCGGTGCCACGGGAAGAAGGACGGCGACATGTGCCCGACGCGCAGTTTGCGGTCGCGGTCGGGCACGAAGTACTTGTCGTGGGTGCGCACCAGGGCGTCGTAGCCTCCGGCGCGCTTGAGCTCCAGCACGGCGGCCGTGAACCGCTTCTTCTGGGCACTGGTGAGGTTCTTCTGGTTCTGCCGGGTGTGCAACGCGGGGCTCCTCCCGTTCCCGTGGGTGTGTCAGCCGTGGTGCGGGGCCGCGAGGGCGAGCTGGGTCGTGCCCAGCTCGTCGACGGCGGCCCGGGCCAGTTCCAGTGGCGTGGGATAGGACTGGAAGTGGTTGATACCGCTGAGGTAGCTGCCGTCGGCCCGGCGCATGACGTGCAGCGGGCGGCCGTCGATGCGGACCCCGGCGACGTCCACGGCGATGTGCCGGCCGCGGTACGTCTCCTCGAGCGGCGCCGGGGTGAGGGTCTGCCGGGGGCGCCGGGCGCGCAGCACGGGGGCCAGGGCCGCGGCCGTACCGGCGAGCACGGCCGCGGTGAAGGCCGTACGCAGAACCGCGCGGCGGGTCAGTGGTGCGGCGGGCGATGCTGCGGACATACGGTCTCCCTCGCTCGGTGGCCGGCGGCTACGGGTCTAACGCCGCGCGGCGGGCGAGGTCACCCGTGGGAGCTACGGAGCTGCTTGTAGAAGAGCGTGGTGGGGTGCAGCCGGCCCGCCGGGTCGGTGGCGTAGTCGGGGATGGTGCCCGCCTCCGTCCAGCCGGCCGAGCGGTAGACCCGCTCGGCGCCGCTGCCGGTCTCGGTGTCCAGGTACAGCAGCACCACCCCGGCGCGGGCCGCGGCGGACTCGGCCTCGGCGAGCAGCGCCCGGGCGGCGCCCCGGCCGCGGGCCGCCGGATGGACCATGAGCTTGCGCAGCTCGGCGCGGTGGCGGCCGTTCGCCTTGGTCTCCCGGTACCAGCTGACGGTGCCGTCGATGCGGCCGTCGCCCCCGGAGCGGGAGACCCACAGCGCGAGGGACCCGTCCTCGACGGCGGGCAGCAGCGAGTCCCACCATGCGGCGGCGCCCTGCCGGTCCAGCCCGGCGAGGAAGCCGAGGGAAGAACCGCCGTCGACCACGGCGAGCAGGAGGGCGGCGAGTTCGTCGCGGTGGGCGCGCAGCCCGGTCGCGGAGAGCGCGGTGATGGTGGCCGTCATGGGCCGAGGATAGGGATCGGCCGGGGGCCCGTCGCAGTCGGGGGCGGTGATCGCGACGGGGGCGGGACGGGAGGCGCGAACGCTCTCGCGGGAAGGCGACAAGCACGGGGTGAGCGCCGAAGGCGGCGGACGACCTGCTGTCGGAGGTGTGGCTGCAGGCCTTCGCCGGGCGCGCCGGATTCGACGCGACCCGCGGCACGGCCAGGGCCTGACCCTTCGGCGTGGCCCGGAACGTCGTTGCGGGTCACTGGAGGCGGCTCGGCCAGGACCGGTCCGTTCCGCATCCGCGCAACCGGGCAGCGACCCCGGCAGAGCATCCCCCGCACCAGGAGCGACTGCCGAAGGGGCCCGCTGCCCGGTCCGAGCACGATCTAGGGAGCGGGGAGTTCCGCGAAGTCCGCGACCAGGCCGCGGTGGTGGCCCGTCGTGCCGAGGGCCAGGGAGTCGACCTTGGCCCGCTTGAGGTACAGGTGGGCAGGGTGTTCCCAGGTCATGCCGATGCCGCCGTGCAGCTGTACGCACTCCTCGGCGGCGCGGACGGCCACGCCCGAGCAGTAGGCCTGGGCCACGGCGACCGTCAGCGGGGCGTCGGGGGCCGCGGTGGCCAGGGCGTCGGCCGCGGCCCTGGCCGCCGCGCGCGCCGAGGCCACGTCGAGCCAGAGCCGGGCGAGGCGGTGCTTGAGGGCCTGGAAGGAGCCGACGGGACGGTTGAACTGGTGGCGGCCCCGGACGTGTCCGACGGTCTGCGTCAGGCACCACTCGGCCAGCCCGAGCTGCTCGGAGGCAAGCAGTCCGGCCCCGGAGAGCAGGGCGCCGGCGACGGCCGCCCGGGCCGTTCCGGGGTCGGCGAGGCGGGTGCCCGCCGCTTCCTCCAGCGTGACGGTGGCGAGCGGTCGGGTCAGGTCCAGCGGGACCCGCGTGGTCAGCCGGGCCGAGGCCGCCGGGACGGCGTAGAGACCGGTGTCGGCCAGTACCAGCAGGACGTCGGCGGCCACCGCGTCCGCCACGGAGGTGACCGTGCCGCTCAGCAGCCCTGCGCGCCCCTCCCGTACGGGGGCCGGGAGGGGTGCGCCCGGGGCGAGGGTCAGCGGCACGGCCGGAACGCACACCGTGCGGCCCGAGGCGAGCTCCCGCAGCAGCGGGGCGGCTTCCGGGGTGTCGCAGCCGAGCAGGATCTCCGTGGCGAGGACCGCGCTCGTCAGGTACGGGGTGGGCGCCACGGCCCGTCCCAGCTCCTCCAGGACCACGGCCGCCTCGCGGTGGGACGCGCCCTGCCCACCGAGCTTCTCGGGTACGAGGAGGCCGGCCGCGCCGATCCCGACGGCGAGGGTGTGCCAGAGTGCCGGGTCGTGCGGCCGGTCGGTCTCGGTCCGGGCGAGCACGCTCGTCGCGTCGCAGCGGTCGGCGAGGAGCGCCCGTACGGCGGAGCGGAGCTCCTCCTCGGTCTCGGAGTAGAGCAGGTCGGTCGGTGCCGCGGGCGCCACCGGCGTCGTCGGTGTCTTCATCGGGCCAGGTCCTTCCAGGCGAGGTCCTTGTCGTCGCGCGGCTCGGGGGGCAGGCCGAGTACGCGTTCGGCAACGATGTTGAGGAGGATTTCGCTGGTGCCGCCCTCGATGCTGTTGCCCTTGGCGCGCAGGTAGCGGTAGCCGGCCTCGCGGCCGGTGAAGTCGACCCCCTCGGGGCGCCGCAGGGTCCAGTCGTCGTACAGGAGGCCCTCCTCCGCGAGGAGTTCGACCTCCAGCCCGCTGATCTCCTGGTTGAGCCGGGCGAAGGTGAGCTTCATGCCCGATCCTTCGGGGCCGGGCTGTCCCGCCACGAGTTGCTGGCGCAGCCGTTCCCCGGTGAGGCGGGCGACCTCGGCCTCGACCCACAGTTCCAGCAGCCGCTGGTGGAGGGCGTGGGTGCGCAGCTCGGGGCGTTCGCGCCAGGCGGCGGCGACGGGGGCGATCATGCCGCCCTCGCGCGGGATGCGCATGCCGCCGATGGAGACGCGTTCGTTCATCAGGGTGGTGCGGGCGACGGCCCAGCCCTGGCCGACGGCGCCCAGCCGGTGGGCGTCGGGGATGCGGACGCCGGTGAGGAAGACCTCGTTGAACTCGGCCTCGCCGGTGATCTGGCGCAGCGGCCGGACCTCGACGCCCGGGGCGTGCATGTCGCAGAGGAAGTAGGTGATGCCCTGGTGCTTGGGGAGCCCGGGGTCGGTGCGGGCGATCAGGATGGCCCAGCGGGCGGTGTGGGCGCTGGAGGTCCACACCTTCTGGCCGTCCACGATCCAGTCGCCGGAGCCCGTTTCGCGGACCGCGCGGGTGCCGAGGGCGGCCAGGTCGGATCCGGCGCCGGGCTCGCTGAAGAGCTGGCACCAGACTTCGTCGCCGACCCACAGGGGGCGCAGGAAGCGCTGCTTCTGCTCCTCGGTGCCGTACGCGAGGATCGTGGGCGCGGCCATGCCGAGGCCGATTCCGATCCGGCGCGGGTCGTTGTCGGGCGCGCCGGCGGCCTCCAGTTCGGCGTCGACGACCGTCTGGAGGGAGCGGGGCGCGCCGAGGCCGCCGAGACCTTCGGGGTAGTGGACCCAGGCGAGTCCGGCGTCGAAGCGGGCGCGCAGGAAGTCGGTGCGGTCGGTGTCGGCGGGCGGGTGGGCGCGGAGCAGGTCCCGTACGCGCTCCACCAGTTCCTCGGTGGTGGTCATCGCGGGTCGCCTCCGTCCAGGGCCGGTACGACGACCAGCCGGCCGGTGGTGGCGCCGTCGGCGAGGCGCTGCACGGCGTCGGCGGCTGCGGCCAGCGGGACGCGTTCGCTGACCAGCGGTGTGATGGCGCCCTCGGCGGCGAGCCGGGTGAGCTCGGTGTGGCAGGCGGCGATGGCGGCGGGATCCTTGGCGGCGTACAGGCCCCAGTGCAGGCCGAGGACGGTGTAGTTCTTCACGAGGGCGTGGTTGAGGGCGGGTGCCGGAACGGTGCCGCTCGCGAAGCCGACGACGACGATCCGGCCCTCGAAGGCCACGCATTTGGCGGAGGCGGTGTAGGCGTCGCCGCCGACCGGGTCGTAGACGACGTCGGCGCCGCGTCCGCCGGTGAACTCCTTGACCCGGGCTGCGATTCCGGCCGTTTCCTCGCTGGTGCGGTCGATCACCAGGTCGCAGCCGAGCTCCTCGGCGGTACGTACCTTGGCCTTGCCTCCGACGACCCCGATGACGGTGGCTCCGGCGGCCTTGCCGAGCTGGACGGCGGCGCTGCCGACCCCGCCGGCGGCGGCGTGCACGAGGAGGGTCTCGCCGGGCTGGAGCCGGGCCCGGCGGTGCAGGCCGAACCAGCCGGTCTGGTAGCCGATGTGCAGGGCGGCGGCCTCGGCGTCGTCGAGGGTCTCGGGGGCCGGGAGCAGTGCGCGCGCGGGCGCGGTGACGTACTCGGCGAAGCCGCCGTGCGGCAGGCTCGGGTTGGCGATGACGCGGCGGCCGTCCTCGGTCTCGCCGCAGATCTCGACGCCGGGGGTGAAGGGCAGCGGCGGGCGGATCTGGTACTGCCCGCGGACGAGCAGCGCGTCGGGGAAGTTGACGTTGGCGGCGAGCACCTTGAGCTTCACCTCGCCCTCACCGGGCACCGGTTCGGGAACCTCTTCGAGGCGCATGGCCTCACGGGGTTCTCCGGGGGTATGTACTCGCCATGCCTGCATCCGGGGCCTCCAGCCGCCGTCGGGGAACCACGCTCCGCGGGCATACTAAGCAGTCGCTTGCCTCCCTGGGAACCACCGGTCAGGGTGGAGAACCCTCCGGAGCGAATCGACACGCGTCATTCAGGCCACATCCGCATCAAGATCAGGCAACATGTGGCGTGCACGTGTCATGACTCAACGGGGAACAGCACCTGTCCAGGGGGGACAACCACATGAGAAGAAGCATGTCCGCGGCCGCTGCCGCCATCGTTCTGACGGGCCTGATCACCGCCGCCGGACCGGCCGCGGCGGCCGACGCGAAGTGCGCACCGAAGATCCAGGTGCTCGGCTCGATCGGGGACGAGTCGTACGTCCGCGACATCCCGCCCAGCCAGGGTGTCTTCGGCCTCGGGGCGGGCGACCTCGCCGTCGGCGTCTCCGGCCGCAAGCCCGTCTACTGGACCGGCACCACCGTGCACCGGGTCCCGCTGAGCGACCCGGAGCAGACCGGGCAGGTGATCGCCGTCAACGCGCACGGCCTGATGGTGGGCGTCGTCCACGGGGTCGACCTCCACTCCCTGTTCACGTACCGGGTGGGCGACGCTGCGATCACCCTGCTGCCGGACAGCTACGGCCACGACATCGAGGCCGACGTCAACGACGCCGGGTACGTGGTCTCCCGCTCCGACGGCGGGGTCGCCACCGTCTGGAAGGACGGCCTGAAGGTCCGCGAGCTGCCCCTCCCGGCCGAGGCCGGCCCGGGCTCCCGGATCGAGATGGTCACCGGCATCAACAACCGGGGCGACATCATCGGCATGGCCGCCCAGGACTATGAGGTCCCCGAGACCGGCCAGCACCTGGAGGGCACCCACCCGGTGCTGTGGCCGGGAGACGGCTCCGCCGCCCGGCTGCTGGCCCCCACGGCGAACGACAGCTACGTCCAGGACATCGACGAGAGCGGCCGGGTCGTCGGCTACGACTGGTCCGGACCGTGGTACGAGTACGCTCCGCGCGTCTGGGAGCCCCCGCTCACCGGGAACCCCGTGTCCCCGACCGTGCTGAGCACGCACCCGTACGCCACGTTCGAGGCGATCAGCGCCACGACGAACCTCACCGTCGGCACGGCCAAGTTCCACCCGGACATGCTGACCCTGCCGGACCAGGCACTCCTGCGGTCCGGCTCCGGCCCGGTCAAGGCCCTGCCGCGGCTGGCCGCGGGCGGGGCGAGCATGGCCGAAGCGGTCTCGGACACCGACCGGGTCGGCGGCTCGGCCGTGAACGCGAAGGGCAAGCTCAAGCCGGTCATCTGGACCTGCGCGACGAAGCAGGCGTACAACCCGGGTAGCTAGCACCCCGTCCTGCCGGGCCGCCCGGGCCCGGCCTGCCCGGCACGGCACTCCCGGGGCCGCCCGGGGATGGTGATCCGAGCGCCCGCACGCTATCGATGGGCGCATGGAGAATCCTCTGCGCGGGCTGCCCGCGCCACCGGCGCTCGGCGCCGCCGCCCTGCCCCCCGGGACCTACGGGGGGCAGGTGGTCCTCGTGACCGGCGGCGGCACCGGGCTGGGCAAGGCCATCGCCGCCGAGTTCGCACGGCTCGGCGCCGATCTGGTGATCGCGAGCCGGCGCGCCGAGCAGCTCAAGGCGGCGTGCGAGGAGCTGGCGGCCGTACCCGGCGCGGGCCGGGTGACGGCCGCCGTCTGCGACATCAGGGATCCCGAGCGGGTCGCCGAGGTCTTCGACGCGGCGCAGGCGGCCTTCGGTCTGCCGGACGTGCTGGTCAACAACGCGGCCGCGAACTTCCCCTCCCCCGCGGAGGACCTCTCCCCGAACGCCTGGCGGGCGGTGGTCGACATCACGCTGACGGGCACCTGGTTCATGACCCGCGAGTTCGGCCGCCGCCACCTCGCAGCGGGCACCCCCGGGTCGATAGTGAACATCGGCGCGTCCTACGCCTGGACGGGCGGGCCGGGCTTCGCCCACAGCGCGGCGGCCAAGGCCGGTGTGCAGAACCTGGTGGAGACGCTCGCGGTCGAGTGGGGACCGTACGGCATCCAGATCAACGGGCTCGTCCCCGGGCTGTTCCCGCACACCGACATGACCGAGGACGTCCGGGGCGGCCTGGAACGCGCCGCGCCCGGCGCGAAGGACGCCCGGCAGCCCGCCCTGCGGGTCGGCGCGCCGCGTGAACTGGGCTGGGCCGCCACCTTCCTGGCCTCGCCGTACGCCCGGTTCATCACCGGGCACACCCTGGTCGTGGACGGGGCGAACTGGCAGCGCCGCTCGGTGGTCAACCCCGAAGTGGTCCCGGTCCGCACCCAGCTGGGCCGCGGCCCGTTCACCCCCTGAGCGCCGATTGTCAGTGGCCGGTGCGAGGATCGCACCATGTCTCTCGCCGATCTGACCCTCGACCGCTGGCGTTCGTTCGACCCGGCCGCCGCCGGACGCATCGCACACGAGGCCGCCGCGCAGGTGGGCGGCCGGGTGGTGCTGCTCGACGCCGCCCGGCACCTGGGCGGGGCCCTGCACCGCGTCCGCATCGAGCGCGAGGGGCAGGAGTTCGCCCTCATACCCGGCGGGACGGTGCGCCTGGGGTTCGACCTGGAGGCCTGGGCGCCGACGCCCGAACAGGCCGCCGACTACGCGGCGAGCGTGGACGAGGGGTACGGGTACGGGCACGAGGACCTCAAGGCATATCTCGCCGAGATGCTCAGCCCCCGGCGCACCGTGGATCTGCCCGCCGTGCTCATGGCCGTGGAGAACGAGGCCCTGACCGACGACCCGGCCGACATGCCGGCCGTTCTCGCGGCGCGGGGGCTGCGGATGCCCGGCGCCGACGAGTGGGAGCACGCGTGCGGGGCGGGGGCGGACACCCTGTTCCGGTGGGGCAACGAATGCCCCCTGGACGAGGCGTCGTACGGGGCCGGAGGCGGCGTCCGACACGAACCGAACGCCTTCGGGCTGCACATCGCCTACGACAGCTACGCCACGGAGCTGAGCGCGGAGCCGACCGCGGTGCACGGCGGCGACGGGGGCGAGGCCGTCTGCGGTGGGTACGGCGACCTGCTCGCCTGGCTGCCGCTGGCCACCGCCAACCGCAACCCGTACATGGCCGAGTTCGTGTACGGGCCGGAGGGCGAGGGCATGTGCGAGGAGTTCTCGACCCGGCCCGTGCTCAGCCTCCGCTGAAGCGCGGGGGCCTGCGGGCCGCCTTGGCCGTGTAGCCCTCCCGGCAGTCCTCCGAGGTGAGGGTGAGGGCCGCGGTCATCGCCACCCGGTCGAGGGCCGCGGGAAGGGCGGCATCGGCGTAGCCGTCGATCGCCCGCTTGATGCCCTGGACCGCGAGGGGCGCGTTCGCGGCGATCTCGCGTGCCACGGCGCGGGAGGCGGGCTCCAGCTCCTCGCCGGGGACGACCAGTTGGACCAGGTTGAGCCGCTGCGCCGTGGCGGCGTCGATGCGGCGGCCCGTCAGGGCCAGGTACTTGGCCCAGCCGGCTCCCGCCTCGCGGGCGATGCGGAGGTCGCCGCCCGCGTCCACCGCCACGCCCAGCCGGGCTTCCGGCAGGGCGAAGACGGCGTCCTCGGCCGCCAGCCGGACATCGGCCATCAGCGCCAGCTCGAAGCCGAAACCCAGGCAGTAGCCCTGGACGGCGGCCACGACCGGCTGCGGGAGACGGGCCAGGACCGCGAACCGCTCGTGCACCCAGCGGATGCCCTCGTAGTAGTTGCGGGTAGCGCTCGGCGCCGGATCCGCCCGTGATGGCGCCGCCGGGGGCGGTCACGTCGATGCCCGCGCAGAAGGCCCGGCCCTCGGCCCTCAGCAGCACCACCCGGACGGACGCGTCGAAGCGGATCCGGTCCGCGAGCAGGCCGAGCTGGCGGGTGGACTCCCAGCTCCAGCCGTTGAGCTTGTCCGGGCGGCACAGGGTGAGGACCGCGAGGCCGTCCGCGACCTCCAGCCGGATCCGCTCCTCACCCTCCGCGATCTCCGTGGAGATGGTGTCGATCACCGTGTCCCGCACCCCCGGCCCGATGGCTGACGATCTGACGAACCGTCAGACTAGGGGTGGCCGGTCAGCGGGGGAAGACCTCGAACGGCACGGCCGGGCGGCCGCCGAACCGGGCCGACGCCTGCTGTGCGTTGCCGGTGAGGAAGGTACGGACGTACTCCTCCGGGTCCTGGTCCGTGAGCACCTCGATGTACGCCTTGTGCTCCAGCAGGGACTTCACCGAACGCTCCAGCCCGGGCCCGGCGTCGGCCGCGTGCGTCGGGGTGGTGGATCCGGCCACCGCGACCCAGCGCACGCCGTTCCACGGCTCCAGGCCCTGCTCGATGAGCTCGGGGAAGATCCAGCGGTTCCCGGCGTCCCCGGCGGCGTCCAGGACGGCCCGGCCGACGGCCTTGTGGTCGGGGGTGTTCCAGTAGCCGCCGCCCTGCGCACCGCCCCACGTGTCACGGTGGTTGAGGGTGATGACCAGCTCGGGACGGTGCCGCCGGATGGCCGCCGCGATGTCCCGGCGCAGGCCGAGGCCGTACTCGATGATCCCGTCGTGGTAGTCGAGGAACTCCACCTCGGACACGCCGACGACCGCGGCGCTCGCCCGCTGCTCCGCCTCCCGCAGCGGACCGCAGTCGGCGGGGGCGATGCTGTCGATGCCCGCCTCGCCGCGCGTGGCGAGGAGGTAGACGACCTCCCGGCCTCCGTCCGTCCAGTCCGCGATGGCGGCCGCGCACCCGTACTCGAGATCGTCGGGGTGTGCGACCACCGCGAGGGCACGCGTCCAGTCGGTGGGCATGGGCTGCAAAGCGGGCTGCTGATCAGGTTGTTCGGTCATGTATCGCACAATAGGCGAATGGACCGTCACGGGCAGGTGGTGGCGCTGCTCGACGCCACGGGGATCTTCTTCGAGCCGGCCCGCACCGCCTTTCCCGGGGCGGACGGGGCCGCCTGGGCCCGGGCCGCACTGCTGGATCCGGGTGCGACCGGACCGGACGGGACATGGAGGCTGGACTTCCGGTGCTTCGCGATCGCCCGGCCCGGCGGCCGCTGGGTGCTCGTGGACGCCGGGGTCGGACCGGCACGGTCCCCCGCCGCCGCGTGGGCGCCGGTGCCCGGACGGCTGCCGGACGCCCTCGCGGCAGCCGGCATCGCCCCGGCCGACGTGGAGACTGTGGTCCTGACGCACCTTCACGAGGACCACGCGGGCTGGTCCTCGGGGGCCGACGGCGAGCCGTTCTTCCCGAACGCCCGGTACGTCGTCCAGCGCACCGAGGTCGCCGCGCTGGACCGGGCCGATCCGGTGTGGGACTGGACGGTGGCGCCGCTGCGGGCGAGCGGCCGGTTGCACGAGGTGGACGGCACCCACCGGCCCGCCCCCGGGATCACCCTGCTCCCGACGCCCGGGCACACCCCCGGGCACCAGTCGGTACTGGTGGAACAGGGCGCCGGGGCCCGCGACGTGCTGGTCACCGGGGACGTACTGGTGCACGCGGTGCAGCTGGGCGATCCGGCAGTGCCGTACTCCCACGAGCGCGACCGGGATACCGCCCGGGCCTCGCGCGAGGGCCTGCTGGCGCGGGCCCGGGAGCGCGGCGCCCTGCTGGCCACCGCGCACCTGACCCGTGCGTTCGTGGAGCCGCCCGGGAACGCGAAGCCGGGCCGGCCCTGCTGAACGCAGGCGCCGGCCCGGCCGGTTGACATGAGCTCAGCCGACCGGCCGCGGGGTCGCGTCGATCCCGGTGGCCGTCGCCCGGAACCAGACGGCCCTGCCGTCGGCGCCGACGGCGGCCAGGTCGGCCAGACCGTCGCGGTCGAAGTCCCCCGCCGAGACCAGCGTCGGGAACGCCGCCCGGCCGAGGCCCGAGCCGATCTTCACGCGCTGCGCCGCGGCCCAGCCCGTGGGGTCGAACCGGCCGTCGGCGTCCTTGGCCCCCCGCACGGCGAACAGGTCGCCCGAGGTGTCGTCGCGCACCCACAGGTCGGTGGCGCCGTCGCCGTCCGTGTCGCCCGGGACGAGGACCGAGACGGTGTCCCAGCCGCCGTCGCCGACGAGGACCGGGCCGCCGTTCATGTCGAGGTAGCCGGAGCGGCTGCCCGCGTACGCCCAGAGCTTCGCGCCCTGCTTGACGAGCAGGTCGGGCTCGCCGTCGCCGTTGAAGTCACCGGCGTCGGCGATGTCCTGGGCGTCCGACCAGTGTTCGTGGCCCCGCACCGGATCGTTCTCGATGGCGCTCAGGACGATGCCGTCGTGCGGAGTGACACTGCCGAGGCCGTTGTTGGGGAGGAGCCGCAGCTGCTTGGCCCCCAGCCCCTCGACGGACTCGAGCACCAGCAGGTCGTTGTAGCCGTCCTCGCCCCAGTCCCCGCCGGCGGCGATCCGGGTTCCCGGGGCGAAGGACGCCCCGCCGTCGGCGGCCGGCGCGAAGGTGCCGTCGGCCCGGCCGGCCGAGAAGCGGAGCCTGCCGTCCGCGTCCAGGGTCCACAGGTCGCGCAGGCCGTCGCCGTTCAGATCGCCGGCGGCATCGCGCACCCCGCCGTTGCCGAGGGCCCAGATCTGGTAAACGGCCTGGTCGGAGCGGTATCCGGCCTTGTCGACGCTGTAGGCGTAGATCATGTGGGGGCCGGAGCCGGTGGGTGTGATCACCACCGCGGCACCCGGCGCCACGGCGACCTGGCGGAAGTCGAAGGTCGACCAGTAGACGATCTTCTCGAGGTTGGCGGCGCCGCCGGTGCCGAAGGTGAAGGTGCCCGGGGTGCGGGCCTTGCCGGTGTGGGCGGGGGCACCGTTCGAGGCGTCGGGGAACTCGGGCGAGCTGATCACCGGCGGCACGGGGCGGCCGATGGTGGTCTCCAGTTTCGCGCTCGCCGGGGCGAAGCGCTTCCAGGCCGAGGAGTCGGACTCGTCCGAGGCGAACAGACCGACGGTGACGGAGGTCCGGGACGCGGCCGCCGCCTCCTTCACCAACGCGGTGGCGTCGAACTCGAGGTCGCCCGATGCGCAGCCCTCACGGCCCCTGGCGTCCGTCACCGTCGCCAGCCGGACGCCCTTGGCGGGCTGGTTCTTCCACGTGGTCCTCGCCGAGACGGCGCCGACGCTCCACAGCTCCACCGGACGGGCCGTGCAGGACGCGGCCCCCGTGTTGGTGATCCGGAAGGTCGCCCTGGAGACCGTGGCGCCCGCCAGCGCGGTGGTGTCCAGCCGGAGGTACGCGCGGGACAGGCCCTCGGCGCCGCCCTCGTTGCCGACGCGCAGGTCGTCGGCGGTGTTCCAGTAGGAGCGGTTCGGGTTCTTCTTGGACACGCGCGTCCAGGCCTGTGCGCCGACGGGGGTCTCCCCCGCCCCCGCGGCGCTGACGGCCGGCGCGGCGACGGCGGTCGTCGCCGCTCCTGCCACCACGCCGGTCACGGCCAGTGCACCGGCCAGGGCCAGCGAGACGGCGCTCGACATCGTTCTCGGCATGCACACTCCACACATCGGTCGGTTCCACGGGTACGGGGAACCACCCCTAATCGTGTGATCAACTTCTGCGGGAACGATTAATCGGGGCCCTCATCACACGCCTGACCTGCGCGGACGGGTTACGCCTCGTCGCGGACGAGGGCCAGCAGCCGGTCGAGGACGCGGGGGCCGCCGGCGCGGACGCCGTCGTGCTCGAACTCGTCCGTCACCCAGGTCCGCAGGCCGCGGACGGCCCGGGCCGTCTCCAGCGAGTGCGCGGTGTCCACGTACATGTCGTCGTGGTAGACGGCGGCGGCCACCGGTACCTCGTTGGCGGCCAGGCGCGCCGGGTCGTAGAGCGGCTGCCAGCCGGTCCGCGCGGCCAGGATTTCCGCGGTCTCGCGCAGCGGGGCGAGAGACGGATCGGTGGTGAAGTGCCAGGGATGAATGGTCTCGCCGGTGAAGAGCAGCGGCTCGTCGCCCGCGAGCGCCTTGTCCGCGTCGAAGCGGGGGTGGCCCGCGCGCACCCGTTCGGCGGCCCAGGCGGTGGGCGTGGCGGGGTCCTGGGCGTAGATCGCCTCGTGGACCAGGGCGTAGAGGGGGTGCCCGGCGAAGGACAGCAGCGAGCGGGCGCTCTCCAGGAAGGCGTCGGAGAGGGCGGGTCCCGCGGGGGTCGGGACGAAGGCGTCCTCCAGCAGGTAGTGGAGCTGGTGGCTGCCGTCGCCCACGCCGAGCAGGATGCCGAGGGACTGGAAGCCCTCGACGGTGAGGCGGTGGCCGCCGGGGAGTTCGGCCGGGTGTTCGGCGAGGTGGGCGGCGATCCGGCGGGCGCGCTCGACGTCCATGGGGTACCGGGCGTAGTGGGCCAGGTTCTTGCGCTCGATGCGGGGGTGGGCGGCCTCGTACACCTCGTCGGCGGTGGCGGTCAGGGACGGGAGGCCGCCGGTGATCAGGGCGGCGGTGAGGCCCTCGGGCGCGGTGGAGAGGTAGCGGGTGGCGCAGAAGCCGCCGAAGCTCTGGCCGAGCACGGTCCAGGGCGCGCCGCCGGTCAGGCCGGGGCGGATGGCCTCGGCGTCCCGCACGATGGAGTCGGAGCGGAAGTGGGCGAGGTACTCGGCCTGCTGGGCGGGGGTGCCGCGCAGGGGCAGGGTCTGCCGGTTCACCGGGGTGGAGCGGCCGGTCCCCCGCTGGTCGAGCAGCAGCACCCGGTACTCGGTCAGCGCCCGCTCCAGCCAGGCCTGCCGGCCGATGAAACGGCGGGCGCCGAAGCCCGGTCCGCCCTCCAGGTAGAGCAGCCACGGCAGCGTCTGCGGGTCCTTGCCGGCGGCCACGACCTCGCGGGCGTACAGCTCGATCCGCTCCCCGTCCGGGCGCTCGTGGTCCAGGGGGACGGAGAACCGGTGGTCGGTGAGGACCGTCCCGGGCTGGCGGTAGCTGTGTGCGACGGTCACGGACGGCCCCCAGGGGTACGAGGTGTTGGGTGACGAAGGACCGCGCCCCGGCCGGGTGTCGGCGGGGCGCGGGGTGGTGTTCCGAGTCTAGGCGGACCCGATCCGGCCCGGCGCGGGCGGACGGGACGGACGGGGTCCGCAGGCGGGACGGGCCGGACGGGCCGTCAGAACTCGACGACCGAGCGGAGGACCTCGCCGCGTTCCATCCGGGCGAACGCGTCTTCGACGCCGTCGAGCGGGATGGTCTCGGAGACGAAGGCGTCCAGGTCGAGCCGGCCCTGCAGGTAGAGGTCGATGAGCAGCGGGAAGTCGCGCTCGGGCAGGCAGTCCCCGTACCACGAGGACTTCAGCGCTCCGCCGCGGCCGAAGACGTCGAGGAGCGGGAGTTCGAGCTGCATCTCCGGGGTCGGCACGCCCACCAGGACCACGGTCCCGGCGAGGTCGCGGGCGTAGAAGGCCTGGCGGTAGGTCTCGGGGCGGCCCACGGCGTCGATGACCACGTCCGCGCCGTTGCCCCCGGTCAGGCCCTGGATCGCCTTGACCACGTCGTCCGTGCTGCCGTTGACGGTGTGCGTGGCGCCGAGGCCCCGGGCCCACTCCAGCTTCCGGTCGTCGAGGTCCACCGCGATGATCCGCGAGGCGCCCGCCAGCCTGGCTCCGGCCACGGCCGCGTTGCCCACTCCCCCGCAGCCGATGACGGCGACGGAGTCGCCCCGCCCGACGCTGCCGGTGTTCAGGGCGGCGCCGAGGCCGGCCATCACCCCGCAGCCGAGGAGTCCCGCCGCGGCCGGGGCGGCCGCCGGATCCACCTTGGTGCACTGACCGGCCGCGACCAGGGTCTTCTCGGCGAAGGCGCCGATGCCCAGGGCCGGGGAGAGCGGCGTGCCGTCCTCCAGGGTCATGGGCTGGGTGGCGTTGTGCGTGGCGAAGCAGTACCAGGGGCGTCCGCGCCTGCAGGCGCGACAGGTGCCGCACACCGCACGCCAGTTGAGGATCACGAAGTCGCCGGGGGCCACGGAGGTGACGTCCGGGCCGACCGCTTCGACGACCCCGGCGGCCTCGTGGCCGAGCAGGAAGGGGTATTCGTCGTTGATGCCGCCCTCGCGGTAGTGCAGGTCGGTGTGGCAGACCCCGCAGGCCTGCACCCGGACGAGTGCCTCGCCGGCTCCCGGGTCGGGCACGAGGATCGTCGTCGTCTCCACCGGTGCGCCCTTGCTCCGGGCGATGACCCCTCGTACGCGATGCGTCACGTCGTACCTCGCTCTGATCGAATCGGTCTGGATCAACGAACGTACACGGACGGCACGCGGTACGGGAGTTGTGTCACGTTCCGGCGCGCGACCCGGCCAGATCCGGTGGTACGGCGGCCCGGAGTGCCGCTCCGAAGGCCGCGACGGCGGGGTGGGCGCCGGCTCCGCTGCGGAAGGCGAGGTTGGTCCGGCGCTCCATGAGCAGGCGGGTGAGGCGGACGGCCGGATCGGCCGGACCCGTGACCCCCAGCTGGGGTACGACGGCCACGCCCTGGCCCACCGCGACCAGGGCGAGGACGGTGGCGAACTCGTCGACCCGGTGGCGGACCATCGGGGTGAAACCGGCGGCCTGGCAGGCCCGGACGGTCATGGCGTGGCAGAGGGTGCCGGGGGTGGCGGTGATCCAGGGGGCCCCGGCGTGCGCACGCAGGACCGCGCCCTGGTCGGGTGCCCCGGGCGGGCCGGGGGCCTCGTCGGCGGGCGCGGCCAGGTACATCGCCTCGCTGTAGAGGGGTTCGGTGGCCAGTCCCGGCTCGGGCTCGGCGGGTACGAAGTCGTACTCGTGCACCAGGGCCACGTCCAGGTCCCCGGCCCGCAGGGCGTGCGCCACCGCCGCCGGGTCGGTCTCCGAGACCATCGGCTCCAGCCCCGGGTGGCGCCGGGCGAGGGCGACCAGTGCGGCCGGGACGATGGCCCGGGTGGCGGTGGGGAAGGCGCCGATCCGCAGGGCGCCGGCGAGTCCGCCGCGCGCCTCGGCGAGGTCGGCGTCGGCCTGTTCCAGACGTTCGAGGACGGCCTCGGCGTGCCGGACCAGGTTCTGCCCGGCCGGGGTGAGGCGGACCCGGCGGCCGGTGCGCTCCAGCAGGGGCAGGCCGGCCTCCCGTTCGAGGACGCTGAGCTGTTGGGACACCGCCGAAGGGCTGAAGGTGAGGGCCTCGGCGACGGCCGCGATGGTTCCGCGGCGGGCGAGTTCGCGCAGCAGGCGCAGGCGTCGTACATCGAGCATCGGCTCAGCTTACGGTTCGGATAAGAAATGCGAACTGGATTTGATCCTTTGCTCGGGCGAGGCTCTTCGGCATGGCACAGGACATCGCAGAAGCCCTCCCGTTGCACGGGATCCACGTACCGCTCGTCACTCCCTTCACCCGCGCCGGGGAGGTGGCCGCCGAGGCGCTGGAGGCGCTGGCCCACGAGGTGCTCGACGCGGGCGCCACCGGGATCGTCGCCCTCGGCACCACCGCGGAGGCGGCCGCCCTGGACGAGGCGGAGCGCGATCTCGTCACGGAGGTGTGCGCCCGGGTCTGCGGGGAGCGGGGCGCGCCGCTGACCGTGGGCGCGGGGGCGGGCTCGACCCGGGCCGCCGAGGCCTCGCTGGCCCGGCTGACCCGGTGGCCGCAGGTGCGGGCGGCGCTGGTGACGGTGCCGCCGTTCGTACGGCCGGCGGCCGCGGGGGTGCTGGCGCACTTCGCCCGGCTGGCCGGGGTGAGCCCCGTACCGCTGATCGTCTATCACATCCCCTACCGCACGGGACAACCGCTGGACGCGGCCGCACTGCGGGAGCTGGGCTCGCTGCCGGGGGTCGCCGGGGTGAAGTACGCGGGCGGCGGTATCGGCGAGGACGCGGTGGCGCTGCTCGGTGACCTGCCGGCCGGCTTCGAGGTGCTGGCCGGGGACGACGTGCACCTGTCTCCGCTGCTGGCGCTGGGTGCGGCGGGCGGGATCCTGGCCTCGGCACATCTGGCGACCGGCCGCTTCGCGGAGCTCGCCGGGGCCTGGCGGGCGGGCGACGTGACCCGGGCGCGGCCCCTGGGGCACGCGCTGGCCCGGATGTCGGCGGCGGCCTTCGCCGAGCCGAATCCGGCGGTGGTCAAGGGCGTCCTGCACGCGCAGGGGCGGATCCCGACCCCTGACGTCCGGCTGCCCCTGCTGCCGGCCTCGGAGGGGGCGGTGAAGACGGTGACGGCCGCCCTGGAGGAGCTGGTCTGACGCGGGGCGGGAACCGGCCGGTAATGCGCCGGAAAGAGTCCTGAATGGGCGATTCGACACCTACGGGCAACTCACCCCAATGAGGCACTCCGAGAGCGGACTTGCCCGTATTGACCTCCCGGCCGACGACCCGTGATGTGAGCCACACCGGACACCCCAACATCATTTCCGACAAATGACCGATTCCCTTTCCCCGGAAAGGGAATCGGTCATTGCGTACAGACCCCTTCAAGGTCATTTACCCGACCGATAGCGAGATGTCGATCTATCGGTGGAATTCGGGTCTTGTTCCCGCGCGGCGGGCTCGCCTACGGTCACCTCGTTCCTGGTGGTCAGCTGCCGAATACGGCCGCCGCCCGGGATCTCCCGTCCCCCCACGTGAGGAATTCCGCCATGCCTGCAAAGGGTAAGCACCGTCGGCCGAAGCACTACCGGATCACCCGCAAGCTGGCTCTCGCCGGCACCGGTGGCGCGGCCCTCACCCTCCCGCTGATCAGCGCGACCACCGCCGGGGCGGTGGAGACGGCCGCCGCCCCCACCACGTATTCCGTGGTCGCGGGCGACACCCTTTCGGAGATCGCGGCGGATCATTCCCTGAGCGGCGGCTGGAAGCAGCTCTACGCGGCGAACCGGAGCGTCATCGGCGACAACCCGTCGATCATCCGGCCCGGCATCAAACTGAAGCTCGGCACCCAGGCGGAGACCGAGCGCGCGAGCAGGTCCGCCGCCCGGACCGCCCTCACGCCCGCTGCCAAGCCCGCCACCGCCTACCCGAACAATCTCGACGGGTGGATCCGCGAGTCCCTCGCCGTCATGGCCAAGCACGGTATTCCCGGCTCCTACAACGGAATTCACCGCAATGTGATGCGGGAGTCCTCGGGCAATCCGCTGGCGATCAACAACTGGGACATCAACGCCCGGAACGGCATCCCCTCCAAGGGGCTGCTCCAGGTCATCGATCCGACCTTCCGCGCCTACCACGTGCCCGGCACCTCGCAGAACTCCTACGACCCGGTCGCGAACATCACCGCCGCCTGCAACTACGCAGCCGCGCGCTACGGCTCGATCGACAACGTCAACGGGCCCTACTAGGAGCCGCAGCCGCGGCGAGCGGCTGCGTCCGGATGCGTCCGGATGCGTCCGGACCGGTTCAGGCGCGGTGACGGCGGGCGGCGCGGACGAGGATCCGCAGGGGCGCCGCCAGGCCGTATCCGATGTCCCGGCGCAGGGCGGTGACCCCCGCGCGCTCCACGGCGGTCAGCTGGTGCGCCATCAGCCCCGTCATGGTCGCGATCACCGGCCGCAGCCCCGGTTCGGCGAGGTCGAGGATGCCGTGGGTGGCGTCCAGGGCCGTACGGGCACGCCGGCACTCGGCGGCGAGGAGGGCCCGTACGGCCGGGGTGTCACGGGCCTGTTCCAGGTCGGCGCGGGTCACGGAGTGCTCGGCCAGACGGGCGCGCGGAATGCAGAGCCGGCCCTCCGCGAGGTCCCCGCAGAGGTCGGCGAGGAAGTCCACGCGCTGGGCGGCATCGACGAACCGCCGCCAGCCCGCGGCCTGTTCGGGGTCGGGGCCGCCCGGGTACTGGAGCCCTGTGAAGACCAGCACCCCGGGCCAGGCGTAGGCGTCGAGGTAGGTCTGGAAGTCCTCCTCCGCGGCGAAGCCGTCGAAGCCCGCCTCGGCCGTGGCGGCGCCCTCCAGGAACCGGGAGATCCAGTGCGGGGGCAGGCCGCGCGCGTCCACCGCGTGCGCGTAGGCCCGCAGCAGGGGGTCGGGGCTGTCCCCGGACTTCAGGGCCGTCTCCACCCGCTCGGACAACGCGGCGAGACCGGCGGCCCGTTGCTGCGGGGTACCGGTCTCGGCGACGTCGTCGACCAGGTTCATGAAGGCGAGCCCGGCGGCGAGGAAGGGCACCAACGGCGGCGCGGCGAGCAGCCGCAGCGCCAGGTACGGGGCCGGCTCGCGGCGGAGCACCCGGCGGGCGGCGTAGGTGTAGTCGTCCCGCAGCCGGGGGCCGGACATGCCGGCCGCCGTGAGGGTCTTGCTCCAGCTGGGCATCGTGGTCGTACTCCTGAACGCGTCGGACCGTACATGCGTACGGGTAGACGATGTCAGAACTTGGTGACCTTCTTGACCTTGCCGTCGATCCCCGCGAGTACGTAGCCGCCGCGGCCGTACTCGTCAGTGATGTAGGGCCGCATGCAGGGGACCTGGTCCATCATCCAGGGCTCGACGATCACATAGGTCGAGGCCGGCTTCTCGATGCCCACGTCCTTCTTGGACTGCTCCAGCAGGCCGGGCAGCGCGTCCCAGTTGACGGCGGCCATGTCGATGAGCGGCTTGCCCTCCTCGACCGTGCCGTCCGGGCCCGTGCGACTGGCGGAGCCGTCGCGGTACTGCCAGGCGTCGACGGTCTCGGCGCCGGGGGCGGTCGGGATCGAGGCGAGGACGTAGCCCTCGTAGACCGTGAGATCCACGAAGGTGGTGGTGCCGCTCTTCTCCTTGAGCGCGTCCAGGGCGATCCGGATGTTCTGCGGGGTGAGCATGCTGCCGCGGGCCGTCGCGGCCTTGGACGTACTCGCCTTCGCGCCGGGGGTGGAGGCATGGGCAGCGCCCGGGGTGGCGACGGCCGGCCGGGTGGCGCGGGAGTCGGCCGCGTCGTCGTCCCCGGAGTTCCCGTCGGGCAGCAACTGGACGATCCCGACGACCGCGGCCGCCAGTACCGCCGTGAGCACCGCGCCGACCAGGGCCGGGCGCCTGCGCGGGGCGGGCGTCAGCCCGACGGGGGTCGTGGTGGCCGCGTAGGGGGAGGCTCCGGGACCGAAGGGCGGCGGGGTGGGCGACCCGTAGGGGCCTCCGTACGGACCGAACTGTCCCGGGACGACAACCGGCGGGGCGGTGGCGGGCACCGCAGCGACCGGCGGGGCGGCGACCGGTGCGGAGACGGCCCCGTAGCCGGATCCGAGAGCAGCGCTCGCGTCCCGGAGCAGTTGTTCCAGCTGCGCCCCGTCGGGCCGCGCGGCCGGGTCCCGTACGAGCAGCCGTTCCAGTACGGGCGCCAGCGGGCCGGAGCGCACGGGCGCCGGGATCGGCTCGTCGAGCACGGCGACGACCGTGGCCAGGCTGGTGGCACGGCGCAGCGGGTGGACGCCCTCCGCGGCCACGTAGAGCAGCATGCCGAGCGACCACAGGTCGGAGGCGGCCAGCCCCTCCTCGCCGCGGACGCGTTCCGGCGCGATGTACTCCGGCGAGCCGATCAGCACGCCGGTCGAGGTGAGAGCGGTCGAGTCGTTGAGGGCCGCGATCCCGAAGTCGGTGAGCACGGCCGACCCGCTGGGCCGCAGCAGCACGTTGGCCGGCTTCACGTCGCGGTGGAGCACCCCTTCGTCGTGCGCGGCGCGCAGCGCGGAGAGCACGTCGAGGCCGAGCCGCAGCACGTCGGCGGGCGGCATCGGCCCGGACGCCAGCCGGTCGTGCAGGGAACCGCCCTGGACCAGTTCCATGACGATCCACGGGTGGCCGCCCGCGCCCTCGGGCGGTTCGACGATGTGGTGGATCGTCACCACGTGCGGGTGGGCGAGGCGGGCGAGGGCGCGGGCCTCGCGGACGGCCCGTTCGCGCATCTGGTCGGCGAGGCCGGGTTGGGCGGCGGCGGTCGCCGGGTCCGGCGGGCGCACCTCCTTCAGTGCGACCTCGCGGTGCAGGGCGATGTCGCGGGCGCGCCACACCGTACCCATGCCCCCGCTGCCCAGGGGTGCGACCAGCTCGAAACGGCCGTCGATCAGCTGTCTGCCGGCCTCACTCGTATCCATGGCCGCTCATCGTAGGGGGCGCTCGAATCAGCAGCGCAGGCGGTCCACCGTCAGCGTGCCCTGGACGGTGTTCACCGTGCGGTCGTAACAACCGCCGGGGGCTGCCGACCCGTACAACCGGTAGCGGGCGGAGGTGGTGGCGACCGCGTGGCGCTGGTCGCGCGGGACGTTCGCGGTGTAGGTGGCGTCGCCCGTGTACCGGTCGTCGAGGCGGGAGCTGTCGACGGTCCGGCCGCCGCGCAGGGTGACGGTGTCCGCGCGGTCCCCGAGCGAGAGGACGGTGCGCAGCCGGTCGCCGGCGCCGAGGGTGGTCTCGCCGTCCATCGTGTAGGTGCGCGCGGTCCGGGTGGTGGCCGGTCCGCGGGACACGCTCTCCTCGTCGGTCCAGGTGGCGGTGAGGGCGTCCTGGTTCTCGCCGTCGGTCCAGCGGTGGACGGAGGTGCTCCGCACGGTGCGGGTGACGGTGGTGGCGACCCGGCCGTGGGAGGTGAACAGGTGTCCGGCGACGGTCAGCCGGTGTCCGCCCTCGGTGTCGAGCCGGTGCCGGCCGCCGGGCGCCGCGGGCGTCCAGCGGGAGTGGCCGCTCGGATCGCTCTGCTCGTGCCGGGTCAGGGCGCCGGTGACGACCTCCCGGGCCTCGTCCTGCCAGAGCAGCAGGTTGGTGGGGGTGCTCCAGCCGCTCTGCCCGGCAGGCACCCCGGCGACGGACACCTCGATGCGGTGCGGGCGGCCGTCGTTGAGGAGGGCGGCGTAGGGCGTGAGGTCGTAGCGAATCGGCTGGACGTCGAAGGCGCGCGGGCCGGGGGTGACGTACCAGAGGAAGGGGTTGGACCAGCCGCCGGTCCAGACGGTGGGGAAGGGTGCGGCGATGCCGGCGAGCTGCCCGTCGACGGAGATGCGGACCTCGCGGTGCGGGCCGTCGGCGGCCTTGCAGGAGTACGGCGCCGCGTCCGGGACGGTCATGTACCAGTACTCCTCGCAGCCGCCGCCCGACCCGGTGGCGTACACCTCGGCGAGGAGCCGCTCGGTGTTGCGCGGGGTGGTGACCGACGGGGAGGTGAGGGGCAGGACGCGGTCGGGGGTGTCGGGGGCCGGGGTGCGGCCGTCGGCGGCGTAGAAGGTCAGGGTCACCCGGACGTCGATGACACCGGTGTAGGTGTCGTTGACGACGTTGCCGATGAGCATCTCGACGGGCTGCGGACGGGCGAGGGTGTCGCGGTAGCGGGTGACGTCCTTCTCGACGGACCAGGTGATGCCGTCGGGCGAGGGCTGCGGGGTGGAGGTGCGCAGGATCTCCACCCCGCCGAGGGAGAGGTGGCCGAGGCGGTCGTACTGGCGGCCCTTGACCTTGCCGTCGAGGCGCAGGACCACCTTGGCCCAGTCGGCCGTGCCGCAGGCGGTGGGCGGTGCGTAACTGCCCTGGTAGGGCGTGAAGTCGCGGAACTGCGCCTCCGCGAGGGTCACCTGGCAGGACCGGGTCGCGGGCCGGGTGACGGGCGGGGCCGCGGTGAGCGGGTCGTGCCAGTCGGTGCCGAACTCGGCGGGCGGCGGGTCCGCGGCCGGGGTCCGGGCGTGCGCGGGACCTGCGGCGGCCAGGGTGGCGGCGGTCAGCGCGATCGCGCCGAGCAGGCCGGAGATCCTGTGTCGTCGTCTCATGGGCCCGCAGTGAAACCCGGCCCGCGGCGGCCGGGCCAGGGCCGGTGCTCCGGCCCTGGCCGGTTCTGATCCGGTGCGTTCCCGGTCCGCGTGAGCGTCAGGGCCAGGGTCGGCGGGGCAGGGTCAGGGTCGGCGGGGCAGGACGACCACGCCGTCGTCGTCCGCGTGGAGGGTGTCCCCGGCGCGGAAGGTGATCTCGCCGATGGTGACGGGCTCGTCGACCGCGCCCTCACCGGTCTTGCCGCTCTTGCGGGGAACCGTGCCCAGCGCCTTGATGCCGAGGTCGAGCCCCCCGAGGGCGACGCTGTCGCGGACCGAGCCGTTGATGATCAGACCGGCCCAGCCGTTGGCCTCGGCCGCGCCCGCGATGAGGTCGCCGACGAGGGCGGTGCGCGGCGAGCCGCCGCCGTCCACGACGAGCACGGCGCCCTCGCCCGGGGTGTGCAGGAGGGTGCGCAGCAGCGCGTTGTCCTCGTGGCAGCGGACGGTCCGGACGGGGCCGGCGAAGAGCCGGCGACCGCCGAACTGGCGGAAGGCGGTGCCGCAGATGGCGAGGGACTCGCCGTACTCGTCGTACAGGTCGGCTGTGGGGACGGGGGTGACACTCATCTGGCTACCGGTTTTCCTCGCTGCTCGTGCTCGTACATCGCGGTGGTGCGGCCAGCGTAGTGGTCAGGCCGTTCGGTGCATCGGCGGCGACCGGAGCCGGAGCCGGACATCGGCTGGAACCTGACGGGCGGGCGGGGGCTGCCGGGCGTACGCGGGCTCGGCTCCCGGCAGTCGGCCCGATCCCGGCCTCATCGGCAGGACGGGCCCAGACCCCGGACGGACGACGGACGAGGCGCGGGGGCCGGGTGCTCGGGCCGGGTCAGTTCCGGGAGTTGCCGAACAGGATGCGGTAGCCGATCAGCAGGACCAGCGAGCCCGCGATGGCGGAGCCCCAGGTGGCGAGGTCGAAGAACTCGGTCTGGATCGGCTTGTCCAGGACCTTCGCCGAGAGCCAGCCCCCGATGAAGGCTCCCGCGACGCCGATGAGGGTGGTCCCGATCAGGCCACCGGGATCCCGGCCGGGCAGCAGGACCTTGGCGATTGCTCCGGCCAGCAGTCCCAGGATGATCCAGCTGACGATCCCCATGTCCAGTCACTCCGCTTCGGTTGTCCGGTCGTTCGATTCGTTCGGGCGTCCTGCCTGGAGGACGCGACCTGCGCCGAATCGGTTCTCCGCGACACGGGCCGCCACGGACTCAGACCGCCACGCGGCCCGCGGGCACGGTGAGCTCGGCGCTTGCCACGGCGCCCGCGGCCGGGCCCGCCCCGGCGGAGGGCGTCCGGGTGAGCAGGAGCACCCCGCGCGCCGCCAGGAAGGCCCCTGCCCCCGCCAGCAGCAGCCCCGGCACTCCGCCCTGCAGCCGTTCGCCGAGCAGGACCATGCCGATGACCGCCGCGGCCAGCGGGTTGGCCAGGTTCACCACGGCGAGCGGGGCACCGAGTCCGCCGCGGTAGGCCCGCTGCGACAGCAGCATCCCGCCGACCGCGAACACCATGACGAGCAGGGCGACCGAGACGACCCGGACGCTGAGCAGGGCCCCGCCGCGGCCGGCCGCCACGGCCACCGTCTGGGTCAGCGCGGAGGCCGCCGCGGAGGCCAGGCCGGACGCGGTCGCGTGGCGCAGCCCCGAGCGGGGGTCCTTGGCCGCGGTCAGCATCAGGATCACGGCGATCGTCGCCCCGGAGACGCCCAGCGCCTCGGCCAGCGTGAGGGTGTCGTCGGGGGCCGGCCCGGAGGCCGGGAGCAGCAGCAGGCCGAGCCCGGCCACGGTCGCCAGGGTGCCCCGCCATTCGGTGGCCGCCACCCGGCGGCCGGACCTGCGCGCCCCCAGCGGGACGGCGGCCACCAGGGTGAGCGCGCCGAGCGGCTGCACCAGGGTGAGGGGGCCGTAGCGCAGGGCCGCCGCGTGCAGCAGGGCGGCGGAGGCGTTCAGTCCGGCCGACCACCACCAGGCGCCGGAGCCCAGCAGGGCCTTGGCGCTGCGCGCGACGGCGGCGCGGGCGAGCCGTTCCTGCGCCACGGCGGCGGCCGCGTAGGCCACGGCCGACGCGAGGCAGAGCCCGACGGCGAGGACGGTGTCGTTCACTTGCGCCCCGCTCCCACGGCCGTGTCCGCGCTCCGCGGTCGCGGCAGGTCCCGTACGGGGGCGTCCGCGCCGGTCTCCTCGGCCGCCTGCGGGTCCGGGCCGGCGCCGCTGTCCGGGGTGTCGCCCGCCCGCGGCCGCGGGATGAGCAGCAGGGCCACCCCGAGGAGGACTGCGGCGACGACGGCGTCGAGCCAGTAGTGGTTGGCCGTGCCGACGATCACGAGCAGGGTCAGCAGCGGGTGCAGCAGCCACAGCGCGCGCCAGCGCGAGGAGGTGGCGGCGATCATGCCGAGCGCGAGCATCAGCGCCCAGCCGAAGTGCAGCGAGGGCATCGCGGCGAACTGGTTCGCCAGGGTGTCCGCGGTCGGTGCGGCCCGGTAGACGGTGGGGCCGTAGACCTGTCCCGTGTCGATGAGCTGCGCGGTGTCGAGCAGTCGCGGGGGTGCGAGCGGGTAGGCCAGGTGCAGGACGAGCGCTGCTCCGGTGAGGCCGGCGAGTACGCGGCGCGCCCACAGGTAGTGGGCGGGGCGGCGGACGTAGAGCCAGATCAGGAAGAGCCCGGTCGCGGGGAAGTGGACAACGGCGTAGTAGGTGTTCGCGGTGGTGACGAGGGCGTCCCCGTGCAGCAGCAGTCGTTGTACCGCGCCTTCGCCGAGCAGGTGCATGGCCCGCTCGGCGTCCCATATTCGCTCCGCGTTGCGGAAGGCCTCATCGGTGCGGTCGGTCGAGAGCAGCCGGCCCGCCTTGTAGAAGGTGAAAAAACCCGCGACGAGCAGCAGCTCGCGTATGAGGCGGCGGCGCGCGGCTTTCGGGCCCGCTGCCGGCTCGGCAGGTGTGGTGTGGGAGCTCATCCCCCGGTCTCTCTTCCTGTTTTACGCGCACAGCGACACGCCAGTGTATCGATACATTGGCGTATCGATACGCTGGTGTACCGATACGGTCGCGTTCCCGTACACTTCCGTAGTGGAACCTGCCGCCGAGGCGCCCCGAGGAGAGCCGCATCCATGACGTCGACACCGACCCCCGCGCGCCGCTCCAAGATCACTCCGGAGCGGGAGCAGCAGTTCTACGACGCCGTCCTGGAGCAGCTGCGCGAGCACGGCTACGAGGCCCTGACCATGGAGGGCATCGCCGCCCGGGCCAGCTGCAGCAAGTCCACGCTCTACCGGCAGTGGAAGACCAAGCCGCAGCTCGTCGCCGCCGCCCTGCGCGCGGGCCGGCGGGGCACCCTCGTCACCGTGGACACCGGATCACTGGCCGGCGACCTGCGCGAGGCGGCCCGGATCGCGGCCGGCACCTCGGGCAGGGACACCCGGCTGACACAGGCCCTCGGGCACGCCGTGCTCAGCGACGAGGAACTCCAGGCCGCCCTGCGCGAGGCACTGGTCGAGCCGGAGCTGGCCGCGTTCGCCGAGATGGTCGGACGGGCCGTGGAGCGCGGCGAGATCGCCGCGGACCATCCGGCCGTGGAGTTCCTGCCCGCCCAGTTGATGGGCGTGCTCCGGATCCGGCCGGTGCTGGAAGGACAGTACGCGGACGCCGACTACCTGGTCCGGTTCGTCGACGCCGTGATGCTCCCGTCCCTGGGTCTCGCCCCTTCCCACCCCGCCCGGCCCCCGGCCGGCCGGGTCCCCTGAACCGGCGGGCCGCCGTCCCGATGACCTGACGG
>NZ_JBSGXU010000106.1:0-29044 GCF_053610205.1 Streptomyces sp. NPDC054932
GGCTGTCCCTCCCGCCGGCCGGAGCGGGTGAACTCCTGGCGGCGGGCCCGCAGGTGGCACGGGCGGCCGCCGCGGCCGGGCGCTGGGCCCGGCTGCTGACGGCCGCCCAGTGCCTGGGCGTCGGGGAGGCACTACTGGCCCGGACGGTGGAGTACGCGAAGCAGCGCACCCAGTTCGGGGTGCCGATCGGGTCCTTCCAGGCGGTGAAGCACCGGCTGGCGGACACCCTGATCGGCCTGGAGTTCGCCCGCCCGCTGGTGTGGGCGGCGGCGCTGTCGCCGGCCCCGGGCGAGGTGGCCGCGGCGAAACTGTCGGCCGGTGAGGCGTCCTACCGGGCGGCGGCGACGGCGCTGCAGCTCCACGGCGCGGTGGGCTACACCGAGGAGCTGGACCTGTCCCTGTGGCTGCGCAAGGCCCGCCCGCTGCGCGACGCCTGGGGGACGCCGTCGGCCTGCCGGGCCGAGGTCCTGCGGTCCGTCACACCCGGGCGACGCTGACGCTCACCACGTACTGCTCCTCGACCGTGCCGTCCGGGAAGAGCGGGTTCAGCAGCTCCCGCTCCCCCGCGAAGTACGCGCGGGTGCGCTCCTCGCCCAGGAGCAGGAAGGCGGAGTGGCTGGCGAGGTTGGCGAGGTGGTCGTCCAGCGTGATGCGCCGGGACCACCGCACGGACCGGGTGGTGAGCTCGCCGAGGCCCTCGGGCAGCGTGCGCAGGGTCTGCCCCTCGACCCCGAAGAAGGCCCGCAGCCGCTCGTCCTGTTCGGCGATCCACGGGACACCGGTGTCCGCGTCGTTCCACCAGATCGCGAGCGCGCCGCCGGGACGCAGCACCCGCCGGGCCTCGGGCACGGAGCGGGCCGGGTCGGTCCAGTGCCAGGCCTGGGCGTAGGTGAGCAGGTCGAACGCGCCGGTCGCCAGCGGCAGCCGGTCCCCGTCCCCGCGCACGATCGGGATCCCGGGGTGCGTGCGGCGGAATTCGGCGGCCATCCCGTCACCGGGCTCCACGGCGAGCACCTCGGCGCCGCGCTCGCGCAGCAGCGCGGTGGCGATCCCGGTGCC
This sequence comes from Streptomyces sp. NPDC054932, assembly GCF_053610205.1. Taxonomy (NCBI): domain Bacteria; kingdom Bacillati; phylum Actinomycetota; class Actinomycetes; order Kitasatosporales; family Streptomycetaceae; genus Streptomyces; species Streptomyces sp. NPDC054932. The sequence goes on from NZ_JBSGXU010000106.1 coordinate 1,060, forward strand.
GGCTCCCGCGTCCGCCACCCGCGCTCCGGCGAGCGGGCGCCCGGCGAGCTCCTCGATGGCGTCGAAGAGGGCCGGAGGGTATCCGGGGCGGTGGGCTCCGTACAAAGCGGCTGCTGCGTCGAAGGAACGGGCACGTGTCGTCATGCGTCCATTGTTTTCGATCAAGCAATCGACAACAAGATCGAGGCAAGGGCACCATGCGAAGGACGATGACCGGGATGACCGGGATGACGCTGTGCGTCGCGGCGGCCGTACTGCTCACCGGCTGCGGCAGCGCGAAGCCGAAGCCGGCGGCGGCGGAGAGCGGCGGCCCGAAGCCCGCCGGGAGCGCCTCGTCCGCCCCCGCGAAGTCCGCCCCGGCGAAGGCCGGCGGGGCGACCCACGAGGTGACGCTCGAGGTCGGCGGCACCGGCAGCACGGCGATCATGTTCAGCGGCATCGGCAGCGGGTTCGAGCAGCAGACCCTGCCGTGGTCGAAGAGCGGCACCGCGGAACTCACCGCCGCGGAGCAGAAGGTGGGCTATCTGGTGAATGTCGTTCCGGGCACGATCAAGGGCCCCGACGGCAAGCTGCAGCAGGCCCCGTGCGTCATCAAGGTCGACGGGAAGAAGGTCGCGGAGAGCGACGGCGTCACGACCGTGAAGGGCTGCTCCTACACGATCAAGTAGGCGCGGCCCGGCGGACTGCACCCACGGTGACCTCAGAGCCGGGGGCGGCGCAGGGAGATCCGTCCGACGACGGCGGTCTGGAGCAGGATCAGGGCCCCGGTGCCGATCGCCGGCCAGCGCGGCCGGTCCGGGCGCCCGCCGATCTGCCAGGCCGGTCCGTCGGGGTCCACCGTCACCGTCAGCCGGGCGCCGACCGGAAGGTCCATCGCCACCGGGCCGGGCAGGTCCCGGCCCGCCTCGGTGCGCAGCCGCAGCGACGGGGAGAGGGCCGCGCCGTCCTCCACCATGGTCCGCTCGGCGACGACGGCCTGTTCCTCCCGGCCGCGGTCGTGGAGGGTGTGCCGGTCCCAGGTGATCCCTCCGGCGACGGCGATCCCGACCGCGAGGAATGCCACGGAGGTGCGGGCGACGAACTCCGCGTCGGTGCCGTGCGATACGGCCGCGCCGAGGACGAAGACGGCCAGCAGGACCGGGACCCAGAGGCCCTCGGGGCCCTCCAGCAGCCGGATCGCACCGACCTCCGCCGCCAGGAGAAGGCAGATGCGCAGGATCGCGCCCGGCAGTCTCCGTATCAGTTCAGCCATGGACACATCATGCACAGCATGTCCGGGGGCCGGTAGGATCAGCCCGCCCCCCGGACCCCTGCCCTCCGGACCCCCGCCACCCAGGCCCCGGCCGCCCGCAGCGCGGCGGCGCCCGCCGGCAGCGGCAGGCCCAGGAAGCCGTGGAAGACGCCCGGGTGGAGCTGGACCGTGCACGCGACGCCGGCCGCCGCCAGTCGGCGGGCGTAGGCGAGGCCCTCGTCGCGCAGCACGTCGCAGTCGGCGAGGACGATCAGGGCGGGCGGCAGGCCGGACAGGTCGGGGGCTCGCAGCGGTGAGACGTGGGGGTGTTCCGGGTCGCCGCCGTACTGGTCCCAGTACCAGGCCATGTGGGCGGCGGTGTGGAAGTACCCCTCCGCGTACGTCTCCACGGAGGCGGAGTCCATCGAGGCGTCCAGCGGCGGATAGAACAACAGCTGACCCGCGGCGAGTTCGGGCGCGCGCAGGGCGGTGACCGCCGCGAGGTTGCCGCCGCTGGAGTCCCCCGCCAGCACCACCCGGTCGGGTGCGCAGCCGAGCGCCCGGGCCCGGGCCCTGGCCCAGAGCAGTACGGTCAGCGCGTCGTCCGGGGCCGCCGGCCAGGGGTGTTCGGGGGCGAGCCGGTAGTCCGCCGAGACGACCACCGCGTCCGCCGCCGACGCCAGGGAGCGGCACGTCGCGTCGTGGGTGTCCAGGCCGCACATCATCCAGCCGCCGCCGTGCAGGAAGACCACCAGGGGGCGGTCGTACGCGCCGGGCCCGGGATCGTAGATCCGGACCGGGACCCCGCCCGCGACCGTGTCGGACACGGAGGCCACGGCCGGGCCGCCCGCGCGGCCGCCGGACCCGGCCGTCGCCGCCGCCCGCAGGGCCCGTGTGTCGCCCGGCCGCGGGAAGCCCGCGGTCATCGCGTCGCACAGTTGCCTGGCCTCCGGTGTCAGGGGATCTCGCGTGCTCATGCCGCCGTCATCCCCCCGTCCACGGTGAACTCGGTGCCCGTCATGTACGAGGAGGCGTCCGAGCAGAGGAAGAGGACCAGCTCCCCGACCTCCTCCGGGCGGCCCATCCGCCCCAGTGGTACGTGCGACCAGTCCCGGCCCGCGACCGCCTCGGCCACCATCGGGGTGTCGATGGCCCCCGGGTGCACCGAGTTGACCCGGATCCGGTCCCCGGCGAGGTCGAGCGCCGCCGACCGGGTCAGTCCGCGCAGCCCGAACTTGGTGGATCCGTAGGCGGCGTGGCCCGGTATCCCGACCAGTCCGGCGGTGGAGGAGATGTTGACGATCGAGCCGCCCCCGCCCGCCCGCAGCACCGGCGCCACCGCCCGGATGCCGAGGAAGGGGCCGAGCAGGTTGACCCGCAGGAGCGTCTCGAAGTCGTCGAGCCGCTGCCGTTCCACATGGGCCGTGCGCCACAGGGCCGCGTTGTTGACCAGTGCCGAGACCGTCCCGAAGGCCCGGACCGTCCGATCCACCACCGTCGCCCAGCTCGCCGCGTCGGCCACGTCGTGGCGTACGTACAGCCCCTGGTCGCCGAGTTCGGCGGCCACCGCCCGGCCCTCCTCCTCCCGCAGGTCGGTGACGACGACCCGGGCACCGGCCGCCGCGAACAGCCGGGCCTCGGCGGCACCCTGGCCGCGCCCGGCACCGGTGATCACGACGACCTTTCCGTCGAGGCGCTCCCCCATGACTCAGCCGTCCCTCCATCCGATATTTCGAACAGAAATACTTCTAGCAGTCATGCCCTGCAGGGGGAAGGGTGCCGTGGGGGCCGGTCGTAGACTGCGCTGCGTGGCAGACGAGACGAACAGGCGCCCGCTCCCCGCAACCAGCTGGGCGGTGCTCGGGCTGCTCTCCTTCGGCGAGGAGCTCTCCGGTTACGACCTGAAGAAGTGGTCGGACCGGTCGCTGCGGTTCTTCTACTGGAGCCCGTCGTTCAGCCAGATCTACGGCGAGCTCAAGCGGCTGGAGAAGGCCGGCCACGTCTCCTCGCGGCTGGTGGCCCAGGACACCGGGACGCGCGACAAGCGGGTGTACCGGATCACGGACGAAGGCCTGACGGCCGTACGGGAATGGGCCCGCGAGGCCCCCGTCGACCCGCCCGTCCTCAAGCACGGGCCGATGCTGCGGCTGTGGCTGGGCCACCTGCTGGAGCCGGAGCAGATGCGCGAGATCCTCGTACAGCACCAGGAGTTCGCGGAGGGGATGCGCCGCCGCGCCGTGGCCGACACGGAGGGCGCCGGGGACGAGCCTGCCCGGGCGTACCCGATGCTCACCCTCAAGTGGGCCGAGCGGTACTACGCCTCCGAGCGCGACCTCGCGGCCGCCATGCTCGACGACATCGAAGCGTCGGCCGCGGAGCGGGCCGGCCGGGCAGTCGGCGACAAGCCCGAACAGGGCGCGGCGGACGGGCGTACCCTCGCCCCATGACGGGCAGTGCGATCAGCCTACGCAAGGTCGAGGAGTCGGCTCCGGCCCTCGTGAACCTCTACAAGACGGCCGGGACATCCCTGCGCAAGTACGGCCTGGAGGGCGGACGCGCCTCCGTCTACCTGGTCCTGGACTACTCAGGGTCGATGCGCCCGTACTACGCGGACGGCAGCGTGCAGGCCCTCGCGGACCGGGTGCTGGGACTGTCCGCGCACCTGGACGACGACGGCCGCGTGCCGGTGGTGTTCTTCTCCACCGAGGTCGACGCGGTCGAGGAGATCTCCCTCGCCGGGCACGAGGGCCGGGTCACCCAGATCGCCTCCGGGCTGGGCCACATGGGCAGGACGGCCTACCACGCGGCGATGGACGCGGTCATCGACCACTACCTGGACTCGGGAGCGACGGCGCCCGCCCTGGTCGTCTTCCAGACCGACGGCGGGCCGATCAACAAGCTCGCGGCGGAGAGGTACCTGTGCAAGGCGGCCCGGCTGCCGCTCTTCTGGCAGTTCGTCGGCTTCGGCAACACGCGCAGCACGCAGTTCGACTTCCTGCGGCGCCTGGACGAACTGCCCGTTCCGGCGAAACGGGCCGTGGACAACGCGGGCTACTTCCACGCGGGCCTCGACCCGCGCACCGTGCCGGACGGCGAACTGTACGACCGCCTCGTCGGGGAATTCCCGGCCTGGCTGGCGGCGGCCCGGGGAGCGGGCATCGTGCGCGCCTGACCTGCGACCGCCGGTGCCCGCGCTTTGATGGACATATGACGCATACCAGCTGGGCAGTCTTCGAGAAGGCGGAACCGGAGTTCGCTGCGGCCGTCCAGGCCCGTTTCGCGCAGTACCCGCACCACGTCCTGGCCACCCTGCGCAAGGACGGCTCCCCCCGGGCGACCGGGCTGAATGTCGACATCCGGGGCGGGGAGCTGTGGCTCGGCATGATGGCCGGCTCTATGAAGGCCCGGGACCTCCAGCACGACCCGCGCTTCGCCCTGCACACCAATCCGGGTGAGGGCGAGACCATGCCGGACGGGGACGTACGGGTCTCCGGGCGCGCGGTGGAGCTCGTGGACCCGCCCGAACTCCACCGGTACGCGGAGGAGACGGAGACCCCGCACCCCTTCCACCTCTTCTACGCCGACCTGACGGAGGTCGTCCACGTGGGCGTGCAGGGCGACGACCTGGTGGTGCGGTCGTGGACCCCGGCACGCGGTCTGCGCACCCTGCGCCGCGGCAACGACGACGAACCGCCGCGCGAGGACCCGGCCCCCTAGGGGGTGTCCGCAAAGTAGCGCCGGCGCCCGGACTCCGAGGTGAAGCCCGGCATCGCCTGGGCGACGGCGAGGCAGACGAGCTCGGAATCGGTCAGCCGGGGAGGGCGTCCCAGCCACCGGGTGTCCGTGATCTCGTCGTCGATCTTCACATCCAGTGCGGTGAGCAGGGCGTCTGCGGGTCCCGGTCCGGCCCGTGATTGCCGAACCCCGCGCCATGCTCATGCCATCGGTGTCACAATCGGACATTGTGTGGACAACGCTTGCGCCGCTCATCGGCGTCCTGCTCGGCGGGCTCATGTCGATGCTGGCCCAGCGCTCGGCAGGACGCGCCTTGGAACGCGGCGAGGCGCGCCGCAGTGTTCGTGAACTTGCCGAGGCGCGCCGCAACGAGCGCCTCACCCACCTCATCGAATTTCTGTCTGCGGTGCAGGAAGCTGAACGAGTCGCGGTGGATCGGCATCACCACAACCTGGCTGACGAGCAGTGGCAGGCCCGGGCAAGGCAGGTCCTTGACAGGGTGTGGGTGACGCAGAAGACGATCCACGTGCTGTGCACGTCTGAGGTCAGCGAAGCGGCACGCAGCCTCGCGTGGACAGTACAGGAGGTGATCAGGAAGGGCCCCGAAGACCCGGGAGAGCCACAGGACGAGAAGGTCTGGGCGCACATCCGTCCGAGCCGACAGGCATTCCTTGATCTCGTGCGCGACCAGCTGAGTTGAAACCCCGGGGAGGGATTCGGCAGCTGCCGTGAGCGGCCCGGGGCAAGCAGCACCGGCTCCGGCCTCCATTGTGCGGCGAGCATCATCTGCTTCGCCGGCTTCTCGAGGGACGCAAAGCCCGCCTTGGCGCAGGAGGCGTGCATGTCCACGGGCCGGCAGCAGGCCATCGAATGACCCCTCGGCCCATCGACAAGCTGATCACGATCACGTCGGAATGACTCGTCTAGCTGAGCGGGGGCGGGCCGCCGATCGGGCCGAGGGCGGTCGGGTTCACGTCCAGCCAGCTGCGGTCGATGTTGAGGGTGATCCCGCCGTAGGTGGCGTCGTGGTCGCCGCGGAACTGGTGGGCCCGGCGCGGGCCGGCCCACTTGGCCGTGCGCTTGGGCAGCCCCATGTCGGCGTCGCGGACGGTGGCCGAGAGGTTCCAGCGGGCGGCCCAGAGCACGTCCGGCATGGCCTGCGGGGCCTGGTGGTAGTGGGCGCTCAGCGCCTTGACGCCGGAGCTCACCGAGACGTAGGCGGCGGAGCGGAAGCCCAGTTCGTGCAGCCGGTCCGTCCAGGCGGTCAGGTAGGCGACGACCGGGGCGTCCCAGGTGGCGCGGTCCGTGTAGTTCTCCAGGTCGTTGTAGAGCACCGTGCCCTCGGCCAGCCGCAGCGACCGGGCCGCGTCGACGGCGCCCTCGGCGGCCTCCCGGCCCTGCCCGTTGGCCTCGGAGGGGTCGGTGGACAGCCCGGTGGCGGCGTTGTGCCAGGGCTGCGGACCCACCCAGATCGGCATCAGGTGCCACCCCGCGGCGGCCTGCCGTTCCACCCAGCGGGCGGTGAGCCGCGGCTGGGCGCAGGCCCGGGCCCGGCCGCCGATGTAGACGCCGATCGCGCCGAAGGGGGAGGCGGTCCGCCAGGTGTCCATGGTCTTCTGGGCCGGGGCGGTGCAGGCGTCGAAGCCCTCGCCCTTGAAGGGCTTCTGGGCGTTGTGGGACTTCGCGCCGTCGGCGGCCGGCACGGCCGGGGCGGGGGCCGGTGGCCCGGCGGGCGGCGGCGCCACCGCGCGCGCCTGCGCCAGGACCCTCCGTACGGCGTCGGGCGTGGCCCCGTAGGAGACGGTGGCCATGACCCCGGACCGGTGCAGCGCGTACCTGAGCTCATGGCTGTCGGAGCGGGGCGGGGTCTCGCGCAGCGCGCTCCAGGAGTCCACGGCGACCGTCGGGATGTCGGCGCGCTCCGGGGCGCCGTCGAGCGGTTCGAGGTGCAGGGTGTCGGCGCGGCCGGCGACGGCGCGGCCGGTGCATTCGGCCTGGGTGCCGACGGGCCCGAGGTAGAGGGTGGGCAGGTCGAGGCGCAGGCATGCGTCGGGGGTGCGGTCGAGGTCGACGACCCGCCAGTCGGCGGGGAGGGCGAGGCGCAGCCCGCGGTAGTCGACGGTCTGCGCCTCTGCGGCGGCGGGCGTGGCGGACGTGCCGGGAATGAGCAGGGCGGCGCCGAGGAGACCGCTCAGCAGCGTTCGGATGGGGGCCATGATCCAGATGGGTACCAGACGCCAGCGTCCGCGAACTTCGCGCGCTGCGGGCACAGTTGGCCCGTCCGGCCTAGCGGTGCCCAGCCCGGCCCGTCGGGACGGGTCACCTGCACGAGTGAGGTGGGCCCGGGCGAGTAAGGTCGAAGGGGCGGCCGAAGCCAGTTGCGTTGGCTTCGGCCGCCTCCTCGCTCTCGCCCGGTCAGGCCGTCCGGCGGCGCAGCCACCGGGCGCAGAACCAGGCCAGCAGCCCGGAGAGCGCGAGGAAGGTCCCGGTCTCGACCCACTGGAAGGTCCAGTAGCGGTCGGCGGGCTGGTAGGCGACCTCCGTGTGGAGGTCGGAGGTGGTGAAGCACTCGAAGGGGTCCGCATCACGATCCGCGCAGCCGCGCGGGCCCCGGACCTCCCGGCCGGACCGATCGAGTACCGCGCCGGGGTCGGAGACGACCCAGGCGCCGGGCCTGAGGACCCCGACCTCCAGGTGGGCGTCGTCGCCGTAGCCCTTCAGCTGGACGTGGTTCACGTTCCAGCCGTCCGCCGGCGCACCGGATTCCCCGTCCCTGCCGACGGGCGCCAGGACGAGGGAGCTGAGCGCGACGTCGGTGCGCTCCGGCGTCACGAAGTGCGGGCGGATCGCGAAGGGCACGAGGATCTGGACCGCGAGGAAGGCGACCAGGGTCGCGGCCATCGCGGGCACGGTGCGCCGGATCAGCAGCCCGGCGCAGGCGCCGAGGGTGAAGGCGAACGCCGCGTAGCCGAGGGGGACGATCGCACGGCCGCTGAACATGAGCGGGGTGAACCGGTCCAGGTTGACCCGGTCGATGGGACTGGCCCACCAGGTCACCAGCAGGCTGAGCACGCCGGTGACGGCGACGGCGATCAGGCCGACGCCCCCGAGCTTGACCAGGAGCCAGCGGCCGCGGGTGATGCTCTGGTTCCAGATGAGCCGGTGGGTGCCGGTCTCCAGTTCACGGGCGATCAGCGGGGCGCCCCAGAAGACGCCGATGACGCCGGGCACGGCGAGCAGCGCGCTCGTGACGTAGTAGGTCAGGGTCCGGTACTCGACGACCAGCCCGTTCCTGGCCCTTTCGCAGTCGCCCCGGCAGTCGGCGACGGTGCTGTCGTAGAGGTCGCGCATCTGGAGGCCGGTGACGGCGAGGAATATCGCGAAGGCCGCGAGAACGCCGAGGGCCACGAGCGTCTGGACGCGGTATTGGCGCCAGGTCAGCCAGATCATCGCTGGTTCTCCAGGGTGGCTCGGGGGCCTGGCCCGGCGGCGGCCCGACTCATGTAGGTGATGACGAGGTCCTCCAGGTTGAGGGGTTCCAGGACCCAGGAGGGGTCGTGGACCGCCTTGTCGGAGCACACGATGAAGGTGCTCTGCCGCTCGGTGCGGGTCTCCTGGACGACCTGCATGCCCTGGGGCAGGGTGTCCGCCCCGCGGCGGGCGGTGGTGAGCCGGAAGTGGGTGGCGAGCAGGTCGTCGACGTCGCCCGCGAGCTGGACGCGGGAGGCGACCAGCGAGATCAGGTGGTCGCAGACCCGTTCCAGGTCGGACACCAGGTGCGAGGAGAGCACGACGGTGGTTCCGTGTTCGGCCACGACCTCCATCAGGCTCTGCAGGAACTCCCGCCGGGCCAGCGGGTCCAGCGCGGCGACGGGCTCGTCGAGGATCAGCAGCTCGGGCCGTTTGGCCACGGCGAGCGTCAGGGCCACTTGGGCGCGCTGGCCGCCGGAGAGCTTGCCCGCCTTCTGGGCGGGGTCCAGGCCGAGCTGCCGGATCCGGTCCTGTGCCAGCTGTGCGTCCCAGCCCGGGTTGAGCCGGGCGCCGAGCTTCAGGTGGTCGGCGATGGACAGGCCCGCGTAGGTGGGGGTGTCCTGGGCGACGAAACCGACCCTGGCGAGCTGCTCGGGTCCGGACGCGGGCCGGCCGCCGAGCACCTCGATGGTGCCGGAGGTAGGGCCGATGAGCCCGCAGGCCAGCTGCAACAGGGTCGACTTGCCGGCCCCGTTGGGGCCGACCAGGCCGACGACCCGGCCGGACGGCACGCTCAGGGTGCAGTCGCTCAGCGCCTCTTTGCGGCCGTACCGCTTGCCCAGCCCGCGGGCTTCCAATATTGCGGTCATTGCTCCTCTTCGATGTGCGGGTCCGTGCCGGTTCGGGGGGCGCGGAAGGTGCTCAGGAACAGGGCCTCGATGCTCTCCTCGCCCAGCCCGGCGGCCCGCGCCCTCGCCAGCCAGCCCTGCAGCTCCTGGCGCAGCGGCTCGTGCTCGGACAGCGAGTCGTCGCTGAGCGTGCCGGAGATGAACGTGCCGACCCCCGGCTTCTTCGCGACCAGGCCCTCGTACTCGAGCTCGCGGTACGCCTTGAGCACGGTGTTGGGGTTGATCGCCACGCCGGCAGCGACGTCCTTGACCGTCGGCAGCCGGTCCCCCTCGGCCAGCAGCCCCAACCGCAGGGCCTGACGCACCTGGTGGACGAGCTGCATGTACGGGGCGACGCCGGAGCGGGCATCGAGGTGAAACTCGATCACTGTCCTCCTCTATTCATCTAGCTTCCTAGCACTATAGGACTATGGGTGTCCGATCGCTGTCAAGCGAGTGGGCGCCAACAGGGCTACGAGCAGCGCGAATTGGACGGTGACCTTCCCGGCTGAGTACGCGTACTCAGGCAGATGTCAGTACCGCTGGGTAGCGTCGCGACTGTCCGACGGACGGACGATCACGACAACCTGGGGGACGACATGAAGAAGCGCACGACCGCCCTGGCGGCCCTGGCCCCGGCTCTCGCACTGGCCCTGGCGGCGAGCCCGGCCCAGGCCGCGCCGACGGGCGAGGTCATCGGCTACCCGGGCCCCGACGGTCTGATCTGGATCGCCGACCAGGCCGGTTCCAGCGGCTTCGTCTCGGGCGGCCTCTCCGAGCGACTGGACACGTTCATCACGTTCGGCTGCGCCGACGGCGGGAGCATCGAGGTGTCGTTCCGGCTCCAGGAACACCCGGACCGCGACCCGGCCCCCTTCACCGTCGACTGCCCCGGCACGGACCCGACGGTCGTCACGCTCCCCCTCGGCACCGGCCTCCACGGCGGATTCACCGCGTGGGTGACCGCCTCGACCCCGTCCACCCGCTGGGGCGCCACGGTCACCCAGCCCGAGTAGCCCCGCACGCGCCGGAGCGCCCGCCGTACCCGGCGGGCGCGCCGGCGGAAGGTCAATCGGTGCCGTGTGCGATCAGGGGCGGTGCTGCACGGCCCGGATGAACGACACCCACGTGGCAGCCCCGAAAACGAGGACCGGCCCCGCGTCGCCGGCCAGCTTGCTGTCGCGCACGGGGACCAGGCCGGGGAGGTCGTCGGACACCTCGACGCAGCTGCCGCCGTCTCCATTGCTGTACGAGGACTTGCGCCAGGACAGGCCGTTCACGTCTGCGCGCATGTCGCATACTCCTCCGCCACCGACTCGATCAGGGTCAGGGACACCTCCGGCGACAGCGCAGCGGCCCTGGCAAGATCGTATGACCTCCAGTAACGCTGAACCAGGGCCGGATAGTCGAGCAGCTGCCCCGAGTAGGGGCCTTCCGTGTACGCCACATCGGGCGCATCGGCGAACTGCATGATGGTCATCATCGAACCCAGCGCTCCATGGGCGCCGGCTGCGAAAGGCACGACCTGCACGGTGATCCGATGGGCGCGAGCGTACGAAGCGACGTGCCGCAACTGAGCCGCCATCACAGCAGGACCTCCGACCGCCGTGCGCAGCACCGACTCGTGCAGGACCACCCACATCTCAGGGGTTTCCGGATCGCCGAGAAGTCGTGCGCGTTCGATGCGCGCCGCGACCAGGGCGTCAACACGCTCGGCAAGCGCAGTCGGCTTGGCGGCCCGGATCACCGCCCGTGCATAGGCCTCCGTCTGGAGCAGCCCCGGAACCAGGGTCGGGGCGTACTCGTAGATGGCCGTCGCCAGTCCTTCCAACTCGGCCGCGGCGGCGAAGTACTCGCTGTGCTTGGATTTGAACGCCCTGGCCAGGCGGAAGAAATAGTCCCCCGTGTTGAGCTCCCGGTCGATGAGCCTGGCGATCTCGGGGCGCAGCCGACGACGCCCGCTCTCCATCATCCCGACGTACGCCCCCGTGGCGAAGATGCGCTCGCCCAGCCCGTCCTGGGTCAGCCCCGCCGCCTCGCGCTTCCCCCGCAGTTCCTCACGGGCGAACTCCTCCGGCGTCTGCGCTCCACCCTCGTCCTTCGGCTTGGCCATGAGCCAACTCCCCGCTTCCGCAGTGCCCTCGCTCCGCGAGAAGCGTAGTCCTGCCCGCGCCGACGGTTCAGCGGAACGCATCGATACGACTACAGAACGCCACGGCGCCCGCCACCCCTGGTCGGGGACGTGGCGGGCGCCGTGTCGGAGTGCCGCACTCCGTTGTGCGGACCGTATGAGGGGTCCCGGCCCTGCGCGGGCCGGGGGTACTGCGGGTCGTTACACGGTCAGCGAGCGGTCCGTCGGCTTGACCGGGTACGGGAGGGCGCTGCTGCCGGTCAGGAAGCGGTCCACGCCGCGGGCGGCCGAGCGGCCCTCCGCGATGGCCCAGACGATGAGCGACTGGCCGCGGCCCGCGTCGCCGGCGACGAAGACGCCGTCCACGTTGGTCGCGTAGGAGGCGTCGCGGTCGATGTTGCCGCGGGCGTCCATCTCCAGGCCGAACTGCTGGGTGAGGCCGTTCGCCTGGTCGGTGCCCGTGAAGCCCATCGCCAGGGTGACCAGCTGCGCGGGGAGGACGCGCTCGGTGCCGGGCTTCTGGACGAGCTTGCCGTCCTCGAAGGCGACCTCGATCAGGTGCAGGGCCTGGACGTTGCCGTCCTCGTCGCCCTCGAAGTGGGTGGTGGAGACGGAGTAGACCCGCTCGCCGCCCTCCTCGTGGGCCGATGTGACCTTGTAGAGCATCGGGAAGGTCGGCCAGGGCTGGTTGGCGTTCCGCTCCTCGCCCGGCTTGGGCATGATCTCCAGCTGCGTGACGGAGGCCGCGCCCTGACGGTGGGCGGTGCCCACGCAGTCCGCGCCGGTGTCGCCGCCGCCGATGACGACCACGTGCTTGCCCTCGGCCGTGATGGGGGGCGCCATGAAGTCGCCCTCCTGGACCTTGTTGGCGAGCGGCAGGTACTCCATCGCGAAGTGGATGCCGTTCAGCTCGCGGCCCGGGACCGGCAGGTCGCGGGAGACGGTCGCGCCCGCCGCGATGACCACCGCGTCGAACCGCTTGCGCAGGTCGGTGGCGGTGATGTCGCGGCCGACCTCGATGCCGGTGCGGAACTTGGTGCCCTCCGCGCGCATCTGCTCGATGCGGCGGTTGATGTGCACCTTCTCCATCTTGAACTCGGGGATGCCGTAGCGCAGCAGGCCGCCGATGCGGTCGGCACGCTCGTACACGACCACGGTGTGGCCGGCCCGGGTCAGCTGCTGGGCGGCGGCCAGACCGGCCGGGCCCGAGCCGATGACGGCTGCCGTCTTGCCGGACAGCCGCTCCGGCGCCTGCGGGGTGACGTCGCCGTTGTCCCACGCCTTGTCGATGATCGAGACTTCGACGTTCTTGATGGTCACGGCGGGCTGGTTGATGCCGAGCACGCACGCCGACTCACAGGGGGCCGGGCACAGCCGCCCGGTGAACTCCGGGAAGTTGTTCGTCGCGTGCAGGCGCTCCGACGCCGCCGCCCAGTCCTCGCGGTAGGCGTAGTCGTTCCACTCCGGGATCAGGTTCCCGAGCGGGCACCCGTTGTGGCAGAACGGGATGCCGCAGTCCATGCAGCGGCCGGCCTGCTTGCTGATGATCGGGAGCAGCGAGCCCGGGACGTAGACCTCGTTCCAGTCCTTCAGCCGATCGGCGACGGGACGGGTACAGGCGGTCTCGCGCGGGGTGGTGAGGAAGCCCTTCGGGTCAGCCATGGGTCGCCGCCTCCATCATCTTCTCCGTGGTCTCGGATTCCGAGAGTCCGGCGAGCTCAGCGGCGTCCTTGGCGGCGAGCACTGCCTTGTACGTGGTGGGGATGATCTTGCTGAAGCGGTCCACCGCGACGGACCAGTCAGCCAGGAGCTTCGCGGCCACGGTCGAGCCGGTCTCCTCCTCGTGGCGGCGCACCACATCGTGCAGCCACTGCTTGTCGGTGTCGGACAGGGCCTCCACGGCGCCCGCGTTGCCGACGTTGACGTTGTGCGGGTCGAGGTCGATGACGTACGCGACGCCGCCCGACATGCCGGCCGCGAAGTTGCGGCCCGTCTCGCCCAGGACGACCGCCCGGCCACCGGTCATGTACTCGCAGCCGTGGTCGCCCACGCCCTCCGAGACGACCAGCGCACCCGAGTTGCGGACGCAGAAGCGCTCGCCGGTGCGGCCGCGCAGGAACATCTCGCCGCCGGTGGCTCCGTAGCCGATGGTGTTGCCGGCGATGGTGGAGTACTCGGCGAGGTGGTCGGCGCCGCGGTCCGGGCGGACCACGATGCGGCCGCCGGAGAGGCCCTTGCCGACGTAGTCGTTGGCGTCGCCCTCCAGGCGGAGGGTGATGCCCTTCGGCACGAAGGCGCCGAAGGACTGGCCGGCGCTGCCCGTGAAGGTCAGGTCGATGGTGTTGTCGGGCAGGCCCGCGCCACCGAACTTCTTGGTGACCTGGTGGCCGAGCATCGTGCCGACGGTCCGGTTGATGTTGCGGATCGCGACCTGGGCGCGGACCGGCTGGGCGGCCTCGGCGGTGTCGGCGGCGAGGGCGTCGGCGGCGAGCTCGATCAGCTCGTTGTCGAGGGCCTTCTCCAGACCGTGGTCCTGCTCGATCAGGGCGTGGCGGACCGCGCCCTCGGGCAGCTCCGGCACGTAGAAGAGCGGCTCCAGGTCGAGACCCTGCGCCTTCCAGTGCGTGACGGCCTTGGTGGTGTCGAGGAGCTCGGCGTGACCGACGGCCTCCTCGATCGTGCGGAAGCCCAGCTCGGCGAGGATCTCGCGCACCTCCTCCGCGATGTACTCGAAGAAGTTGACGACGAACTCGGGCTTGCCGGAGAAGCGGTCGCGCAGGACCGGGTTCTGGGTGGCGATGCCGACCGGGCAGGTGTCCAGGTGGCAGACGCGCATCATGACGCAGCCGGAGACGACGAGCGGCGCGGTCGCGAAACCGAACTCCTCGGCGCCGAGCAGCGCGGCGATGACCACGTCGCGGCCGGTCTTGAGCTGGCCGTCCGTCTGGACGACGATCCGGTCGCGCAGCCCGTTGAGCAGCAGGGTCTGCTGGGTCTCGGCGAGGCCGAGCTCCCAGGGGCCGCCCGCGTGCTTGAGCGAGGTGAGCGGGGAGGCGCCCGTTCCGCCGTCGTGGCCGGAGATGAGGACGACGTCCGCGTGGGCCTTGGAGACACCGGCGGCGACCGTACCCACGCCGACCTCGGAGACCAGCTTCACGTGGATGCGGGCGACCGGGTTGGCGTTCTTGAGGTCGTGGATCAGCTGAGCCAGGTCCTCGATGGAGTAGATGTCGTGGTGCGGCGGCGGGGAGATCAGGCCGACACCCGGGGTGGAGTGCCGGGTCTTGGCGACCCACGGGTAGACCTTGTGGCCGGGCAGCTGGCCGCCCTCGCCGGGCTTGGCGCCCTGCGCCATCTTGATCTGGATGTCGTCCGCGTTGACCAGGTACTCCGAGGTCACGCCGAAGCGGCCGGAGGCGACCTGCTTGATGGACGAGCGCCGCGCCGGGTCGTACAGGCGGTCCGGGTCCTCGCCGCCCTCACCGGTGTTGGACTTGGCGCCCAGCTGGTTCATGGCGATGGCGAGGGTCTCGTGCGCCTCCTTGGAGATGGAGCCGTACGACATGGCGCCGGTGGAGAAGCGCTTGACGATGTCGGCGACCGACTCGACCTCGTCGATGGAGATGGCTTCGCGGTCCGACTTGAAGCCGAACAGGCCGCGGAGCGTCATCAGGCGCTCGGACTGCTCGTTCACCCGGGCCGTGTACTGCTTGAAGATGTCGTACCGGCGGTTGCGGGTGGCGTGCTGGAGGCGGAAGACCGTCTCCGGGTCGAACAGGTGCGGCTCGCCCTCGCGGCGCCACTGGTACTCGCCGCCGATCTCCAGCGCGCGGTGCGTGGCCGCGATGCCGGAGACGGGGTACGCCTTGGCGTGGCGCGCGGCCACTTCCTTGGCGATGACGTCCAGGCCGGCGCCGCCGATCTTGGTGGCGGTGCCGTTGAAGTAGGTCTCGACGAACTCGTCGTTCAGGCCGACGGCCTCGAAGACCTGGGCGCCGCGGTAGGAGGCGACGGTGGAGATGCCCATCTTGGACATGACCTTCAGGACGCCCTTGCCGAGCGCGTAGATCAGGTTCTTGATGGCCTGCTCCGGCTCCAGGCCGGACAGGAAGGTACCGGCGCGCAGCAGGTCCTCGACGGACTCCATGGCGAGGTACGGGTTGACCGCGGCCGCGCCGTAGCCGATGAGCAGGGCGACGTGGTGGACCTCGCGGACGTCACCGGCCTCGACCAGCAGACCCACCTGGGTGCGCTGCTTGGTGGCGATGAGGTGGTGGTGCACGGCGGAGGTGAGCAGCAGCGAGGGGATCGGTGCGTGCTCGGCGTCCGAGTGGCGGTCCGAGAGGACGATCAGGCGGGCGCCGTTGGCGATGGCCGCGTCGGCCTCGGCGCGGATCTCCTCGATCCGGGCGGCCAGGGCCTCGCCGCCGCCGGAGACCCGGTAGAGGCCGGAGAGCGTGGCGGCCTTCATGCCGGGCATGTCGCCGTCGGCGTTGATGTGGATGAGCTTGGCCAGCTCGTCGTTGTCGATCACCGGGAAGGGCAGGGTGACGCTGCGGCAGGACGCGGCGGTCGACTCCAGCAGGTTGCCCTGCGGGCCGAGCGAGGACAGCAGCGAGGTGACGAGCTCCTCGCGGATGGCGTCCAGCGGCGGGTTGGTGACCTGCGCGAAGAGCTGGGTGAAGTAGTCGAAGAGCAGCCGGGGGCGCTCGGACAGGGCCGCGATCGGCGAGTCCGTACCCATGGAGCCGAGCGGCTCGCCGGCGGTGCGGGCCATCGGCGCGAGGATGACGCGGAGCTCTTCCTCGGTGTAGCCGAAGGTCTGCTGGCGGCGGGTGACCGAGGCGTGGGTGTGCACGATGTGCTCACGCTCGGGCAGGTCCGACAGCTCGATCTCGCCGGTCTCCAGCCATTCCGCGTACGGGGCGGCGGCGGCCAGCTCGTTCTTGATCTCGTCGTCCTCGATGATCCGCTTCTGGGCGGTGTCGACGAGGAACATCTTGCCGGGCTGCAGGCGGCCCTTGCGGACGACCTTGGCGGGGTCGATGTCGAGCACGCCGACCTCGGAGCCGAGGACGACGAGGCCGTCGTCGGTGACCCAGTAGCGGCCGGGGCGCAGACCGTTGCGGTCGAGGACCGCGCCGACCTGGGTGCCGTCGGTGAAGGTGACGCAGGCCGGGCCGTCCCAGGGCTCCATCTGGGTGGAGTGGTACTTGTAGAACGCGCGGCGGGCCGGGTCCATGGAGGTGTGGTTCTCCCACGCCTCCGGGATCATCATCAGCACGCTGTGCGGGAGCGACCGGCCACCGAGGTGGAGCAGCTCCAGGACCTCGTCGAAGGAGGCCGAGTCGGAGGCGTCCGGGGTGCAGATCGGGAAGATCCGGTCCAGCACGCCGTCGCCGAAGGCCTCGGAGGCCAGCTGGGACTCGCGGGCCTTCATCCAGTTGCGGTTGCCCTTGACCGTGTTGATCTCGCCGTTGTGCGCGACGAAGCGGTACGGGTGGGCGAGCGGCCACGACGGGAACGTGTTCGTGGAGAAGCGCGAGTGGACCAGGGCGACGGCCGAGGCGAAGCGGCGGTCGGAGAGGTCCGGGAAGAAGGGCTCCAGCTGGCCGGTGGTCAGCATGCCCTTGTAGACGATGGTGCGGGCGGAGAGCGACGGGAAGTAGACACCGGCCTCGCGCTCGGCGCGCTTGCGCAGCACGAAGGCCTTGCGGTCCAGCTCGATGCCGCTCGTGCCGTTGGACACGAAGAGCTGCGAGAAGGCCGGCATGGTGGCGCGGGCGCCGTTGCCGAGCAGGTCCGGGGTGACCGGGACCTCGCGCCAGCCGAGAACCGTGAGGTTCTCCTCGGCGGCGATGACCTCGATCTGCTCCTGCGCGACGGCCTGTGCGGTGCCGTCGGCGGGGAGGAAGGCGATACCGACGGCGTAGGCGCCGGCCTCGGGGAGCTCGAAGCCGGTCACGTCGCGCAGGAACGCGTCCGGGACCTGGCTGAGGATTCCGGCGCCGTCGCCCGAGTCCGGCTCGGAGCCGGTCGCGCCGCGGTGCTCGAGGTTCCGCAATACGGTCAGTGCCTGCTCAACGAGCGTGTGGGTGGCCTCGCCGGTGAGGTTCGCCACGAATCCGACGCCACAGGCGTCCTTCTCGTTGCGCGGGTCGTACATGCCCTGCTGGGCGGGGCGACCGTCCATGGGCGACCAGGCGGTGGTGCTGGGGCCGGTCGCGGAGTGCGTGGATGCGGAACGCATCGGCTCTCCCGTCGTCGTCGTGGCATATGTGCATAGCCGAGGGACGACGTTGGCCCTCTGCGAAATTTCGTGCAGATTACATGATGACGACAATCCCGAGAAGCGGATACGTCATTCCAGCATGCGGACACTGCACGGGGCAGAAAGAGGGGACTTTCGCGGCGCGCTACGGAGGTATCGCGGGGCGGAGGTCCCTGTGCAGGGCGGGCATCATTGCCCGGAGCCCTGGTCTGATGCCCGGCGGACACGGGATCGAAACCGCCGAGTAACGGACTACTTATGTTGCGTTCTGCATAGTGTCTCACTCCAGCCGCGGTCAGCCTATGGCTGCACCGATCCAGGTTCCCAGGATGTACGTCACACCGGCGGCCGCGCCACCCAGGGCCAGCTGGCGCACGCCGCTGTACCACCAGGACCGTGCGGTGACCCGGGAGACGATCGCCCCGCAGGCGAACAGCCCGGCCAGCGCGAGCAGCACCGCGGGCCACAGGACCGTTGCGCCGAGCAGGTACGGCAGTACGGGGAGCAGCGCACCCAGCGCGAAGGAACCGAAGGACGAGACCGCGGCGACGAGCGGCGAGGGCAGGTCGTCGGGGTCGATCCCGAGCTCCTCACGGGCGTGGATCTCCAGCGCCTGCTCGGGGTCGCGCGACAGCTGCATGGCGACCTCGCGGGCGAGCGGCGGCTCGACGCCGCGGGAGACGTAGAGCTCGGCGAGCTCCTCCATCTCGTCGATCGGGTGCTTGCGCAACTGCTGACGCTCCACGTCCAGTTCGGCGAGGACCAGTTCACGCTGCGAGGCGACGGAGGTGTATTCGCCGGCCGCCATCGAGAAGGCACCGGCCGCGAGACCCGCCAGCCCGGTGATGACGACGGCGTGCGGGGCGACGGCGCCGCCGGCCACGCCGGTCATCAGGGCGAGGTTGGAGACGAGCCCGTCCATGGCACCGAAGACGGCCGGCCGCAGCCATCCGCCGTTGACGTCACGGTGGGTGTGGTTGTCACGGTGGGCGGTGTGCAGTGGTGCTTCGATGTCGATGATGGACATGCGTGGAATCTCCCCAAATGTGCGAACGGACGCCGAGACGCGCCCCGCTCCCCCTGAACACCTCGAAACTACGCACGATTTCTGCCGCCCGCCAGCAAGGAAGGCCGTACTTACCTGGGCTTTTGTGGGTCGGCGACCGGGTGACGGGGGTGTTCGCGGGGTGTTTCGCGGCGGGCGACAAACCACATGCCATGGCACAAATCCCCCAAGGGCTCATGATGAGCCCCATCGAAGGTGGGAGAGGCGCGCCATGGAGCCGATGAAGCTGATTGCATGCAATCCGCAGGTCCTCCTCGAACGGGCCAGGGGCGCTCTTCTCGGACTCGCCGTGGGCGACGCGCTGGGTGCCCCCGCGGAGAACATGAAGCCGTCGGAGATCCGGGCGAAGTGGGGCCGCATCGAAGGCTTCGTGTCGGAGGACCCGGCGGGCACGGACGACACCGAGTACGCGATCTTCTCGGGGCTGCTGCTGGCCCGCCACGGCTCGGCGCTCACCGTCTCCCACGTGGAACGCGCCTGGCACCACTGGATCGCCGACCTCGACGAAGGCCCGTTCCGGGGCGCCGGGTTCTCGGAGCGCGGCACCCTCGAGAACCTCCGCCGGGGCCTGGCCGCACCCATCTCGGCCCAGCACCGGCACGCATGGTCGGACGGCCTGGCCATGCGGGCCGCGCCGTTCGGCGTCTTCGCCGCGGGCCGGCCTGCGGAAGCGGCCCGGCTCGTCGCCATCGACGGCTCGGTCAGCCACGACGGCGAGGGCATCTACGGCGGCCAGGCGGTGGCCGCGGGCGTGGCCGCGGCCATGGCGGGCGGCTCCCCCGTCTCGGTGGTCTCGGCGGCCCTGTCCGTCATCCCGTCCGACTCGTGGACGGCCCGCTCCCTGCGCCGGGCGGTCACCGCAGCCCCGCGCGGCGAACGGGCCGTGCGCTCGGCGGTGGTCATCGGCGGCTACCCGTGGACCGACCTGGCCCCGGAGGCGGTGGGCCTGGCCTTCGGCGCCTTCGCCGCCTGCCGCGGCGACTTCCCGTCCTCCGTCCTCACCGCCGTGAACATGGGCCGCGACGCCGACACGACGGCGGCGGTGGCGGGCGCCCTGGCCGGCGCGCTGTCGGGCGCGGCAGCGGTCCCCGCCGCCTGGGCCGCGGCGATCGGCCCGGTCCGCGGCAGCTGCCTCCCCTCGATGCGGGGCTACCACGTCCTGGACATCGCGGACCTCCTCACCCCCGAATGCGAGGCCCCCCGATGACCCCCTCCCCGGACGACCTGCCCACCCCCACCCCGACGGACCGAGGCCCAGAAACCCCGCCCCCGGGTACGCCCCCGACCCCGGCCCCGGCCGAGCGGCGGCCGGGGGCCCTGACCCCGGGCGGTCAGGCCCGGGCCGAGGCGCCGGCCCCGGGAACGGGCCCGACCCCGGCGGAGCCGGGGTCCAGGGGCCTGGGCACGGGCGTCGCAGACCTGGGCACGGACCCAGGGGGCCTGACCCAGGGGGGACGCGCCCCCACCGGAATGTCCCCGCACGCAGCGTCGGCACTGTCCTCGGGTACGGAGGGGGGTGGGGTGGTAACCGTCCTCGCACCCGCTCCCGCGGCGGGATCCCGGATCGTGGTCCGGGCCGGGCAGCACGCTCTGGGCACGCTCCCGGCCGGGGCCGCGCAGCACGCAGCGGGCACGGCCGCCCCCACCCGGGCACAGACCCGTACGGCCGCGACCGCGGTCGAGACGGTGTCCGGGGTCGGCACCGGCACCGGGACCAGGACCGTGGCCGTGGCCGTGGCCGTGGCCGCGGTCGAGACGGCGTCCGGGGTCGGCACCGGGACCGGGACCGGAGCCGTGGCCAGGGTCGGGACCGTGGCCGTGGCCGGGACCGTGGCCGCGGTCGAGACGGTGTCCGGGGTCGGCACCGGGACCGGGGTCGATACCCGGGCCGGGACCGGGGCCGGGGTCAGGGCCACGGAACGCACCGCCGAGCTCCCCGCAGGGGGACCGGCAGGGGGCCGGCGCATCGAGGGGCTTCTCCTCGGGCTCGCCGCCGGCGACGCGGCCGGCTGGCCCGCCGCCCGCCACCGCGCCAGCCGGATGCCCGAGTGGACCCGCCGTCTCACCCGCGAGCTCGACACCTTCGCCGAGCAGAACGCCACCACCACCCTCCCCGTCCCCATCGCCCTCAACCAGCCCCCCGAACCACTGCGCCTCGGCCCCTCCGACGACGCCGAGTGGGCGGCCTTCGTCGCCGAGTCCGTCCTCACCGCCGCCGGCGTCCTGCTCAGCGACCTCTCCCGCTCCCGCCGCATGCGCGCCGCCATCGACCTCGCGTGGAACGCCCTCGCGTCCGAGGTCGCCGCGGCGGCGGAACGCGCTCCCGAGGTCGAGTCCGCCGTTCTGCCCCTGCGCGCCCGGATCTCCGTCCGGGCCGGCCTCGGGAACCTCGCCACCGGGCTCCGCCCGCCCGCCACCGGCCACGACAACCCGCACTACTTCGACGACGCCGCCTGCGTCCGCGCCTGCGTCCTCGCCGTCGTACACCCCGGCGACGCCCGCGCGGCGGCCGACCTCGCCGAGTTCGACGCCCGCTACACCCAGGACGGCGACGGGGTGCACGGCGCCCGCGCCATGGCCGCCGCCATCGCCACCGCCCTCACCACCGCGGACGTCGACGCCGCCGTGGACGCCGCCCTCGCCCAGCTCCCCGAGTCCACCGAGATCGGCCGCAACGCCCGGCACGCCGTCCGGCTCGCCCGCACCCACAAGGACGGCGGCGCCTTCGCCATCGTCCCCACCCTCGAACACGAGATCGTCGACCACGTCTACAGCTACGGGATCGCCGCCGCGGAGACCGTCCCCGTGGCCCTCGCCCTCGCCACCGCCGCCCGCGGCCGGATGGCCGAGGCCGTCCCGGCCGCCGCCTGCCTGTCGCGCGTCGCGGACTCCGCCCCCGCCCTGGCCGGCGCGCTGACCGGCGTACTCGGCGGTGGCGACTCGATCCCCGCCGCCTGGCGCGAGGCCTGCCGCACCCTCTCCGGCTGCGCCCTCCCCCGCCTCGCCGGCACCGACCTCGTGGAACTCGCCGCGCTCCTCGCGGGCACGGAACTCACCTCACCCAAGGGATGATTCGGACATGACGCTCACGTTGGAGGACCGGGCCCGCGGCGCTCTCGTCGGAGCCGCCGTCGGCGACGCGCTCGGCGGCCCGGTGGAGGGCTGGACCCCGGACCAGATCGTGGAACGGCACGGCGGCCGCGTGCACGGCATCGTCGGCCCCTGGCACGAGAACTGGCGCACGGCCCGCCCCATCGCGCCGTACCACAAGGGCGACGGACACGTCACGGACGACACCTTGATGACGCACGCGCTGGTCCGGGTCTACGAGGCCGTACGGGACCACCTCGACGCCTACTCGATCGCCGGGCACCTGGTCCCCGACCTCATGTCCACCCCCCGCTGGATCCCGGAACTGGAGGCCGAGGCGCTGCCGTTGCAGCGGATCTTCCTCGCCGAGAAGTGGATCGTGACCCGGCTGCACTACGCGCACGCCGACCCCCGCGAGGCGGGCAGCGGCAACATCGTCAACTGCGGCGCGGCGATGTACATGGCGCCGGTGGGCATCGCCAACGCGGGCAATCCGGCGGGCGCGTACGCGGAGGCGCTGGACATCGCCGGGGCGCACCAGTCCTCGTACGGGCGGGAGGCGGCGGGCGTGTTCGCAGCGGCGGTGGCCGCCGCGTGCGTGCCGGGGGCGACGGCCGCCTCGGTGGTGGACACGGCCCTGTCCCTGGCCAAGGACGGCACGCGCGCCGCGATCGAGGCCGTCCGCGAAGTGGCTGCCGCGCACCGGGACTTCGAGTCGGCACTGGCCCCGCTGCGGGCGGCGGTGGCCCCGTACGACACGGTCGGTCCGGACTACCGCGCCCCCTCGCTCGGCGCCCGCCGGCCGTCCCGGCTGCACTCCATCGAGGAACTCCCGATCGCGCTCGGCATGCTGCTCGTCGCGGGCGGGGGGTACGAGACCGCGGTCCTCGGCGCGGTCAACTACGGCCGGGACTGCGACTCCATCGCCACCATGGCCGGGGCGATCGCCGGGGCCCTCGGCGGCGAGGCCGTGGTCCCCGCCGCCTGGGCCAAGCAGGTCGCCGAGGCCAGCCGCCTCGACCTGCACGCCCCGGCCGATGCACTGGCCGCGGTGGCCCGGGAGATCTTCGCCCTCGACCGCTCCCGCCGCCGGTCCCACGAATCGGCCTTCACCGCCATCGCGGATCTCGGGTGACGGGCACTGCCGGCCCGGTCCCGGCCGCCCCCACCCGCCCGGCGCGGTCCCGCCCCGGGCCCGTCCGGCTCACCTGGGCCCAGCCCGAGGACCTCGTCGGGCACGAGCTGCGCCAGGCCGCCGAGGACGGGCGGGACCCGGAGCCCGCCCGGCGGGCCTGGCTGGCGGCGGGCGGCAGCCCGGCCCCGGACCGCGCCGGCGCCTCCCCGACCCCGGCTCCGCCGGAGCTCCGCGCCCTCGCGGTCCGCCTGCTGGACGAGCTCGAGGCCCGGACGCCCCCGCGCGCCGCCGCCGAGCCACGGTCCTGGGCGGCGATCGTCAACGCCTGCCCGAACTGGCCCGCCCCCGCCACCACCGACGGCCCAGCCGCAGAACGGAACCCCGCCCGGTCCGGACACAACCTGCAGACCCGGCCGGAGGCCACCCGGCCGGACGCCCCCGGGCAGGGCCGGGCTCCCGGCGGCCCGGCCCCAGAACGGAACCCCGCCCGGTCCGGGCAGAACCTGCAGACCCGGCTGGAAGCCGCCTGGCTGGGACGGGCCGTCGGCTGTCTCCTCGGCAAGCCCGTCGAGAAGCTCCCCCTGGAGGGGATCCGGGCACTGGCCCGCGCCACCGGCAACTGGCCCCTGAACGACTGGTTCAGCGAACGCGGCGTACCGCCGCAGCTGCTGGCCTCGTACCCCTGGAACCGCCGCTCCGCCCCCACCTCCCTCGCCGAGAACATCGACGGCATGCCCGAGGACGACGACCTCAACTACCCACTCCTCGGACTGCTCCTGCTCCAGCGGCACGGCAAGGGCTTCACCACCGCCGACGTGGCCCGCCTCTGGCTCGACGAGCTGCCCGCCGGGCGGACCTTCACCGCCGAGCGCATCGCGTACCGCAACCTCCTGCTCGGGCTGGAGCCGCCCGCCACCGCCACCCACCACAACCCCTTCCGCGAGTGGATCGGCGCCCTCATCCGCGCCGACGTCCACGGCTGGACCAACCCGGGCGATCCGGCCGCCGCCGCGGCCCAGGCCCACCGCGACGCCGCCCTGACCCACACCGGCAACGGCGTCTACGCGGCCCTCTTCGTCGCCGCCGCCACCGCCGAGGCCGCCACCGGCCGGTCGGACGTCCACACCGCGCTGCGGACCGGACTGGCCGTCGTACCGCCCCGCTCCCGTCTCGCCGAGGCCGTCCGCCTCGGGATCCGGACGGCCCGGCAGGAGAGGGACTTTGACCTCGTCGTCGACCGGCTGCACGCCCGCTACGGGCACTACCACTGGGTCCACGCCGTCCCCAACACCGCCCTGATCGCGGCCGCCCTCACCCACGCCGACGGGGACTTCACCCGCTCCGTCTGCCGCGCCGTGTCCGGCGGCTGGGACACCGACTCCAACGGAGCCACCGCCGGGGCCCTCGCCGGACTGCTGGCCGGCTCCCCCGACGGCATCCCGCACCGCTGGACCGCACCCCTGAAGAACCGCCTCGCCACCACCGTCCCCGGCTTCGACGGCATCGGCTTCGACACCCTCGCCCACCTCACCGCACAGGAGGCAGCACGCTCATGACGGCCATCGCCGTGCTCGGCAGTACGAACATGGACCTCGTCGCCTACGTCCCCAAGGCCCCCCGCCTCGGGGAGACCGTCACCGGACGCGCCTTCCGCACCGTCCCCGGCGGCAAGGGCGCCAACCAGGCCGTCGCCGCCGCCCGCTCCGGCGGGAAGGTGGTGATGATCGGCGCGGTCGGGGCCGACGAGTTCGGCGTACGGCTGCGCTCCGCGCTCACCGCGGCCGGGGTCGAGACGGCGGGCCTGCGCACCGTCGAGGGCGCCAGCGGCACCGCGCACATCACCGTGGACGACGAGGGCGGCAACAGCATCATCGTCATCCCCGGCGCGAACGCGGCGGTCACCGGCCTGGAGGCCGGTGACGAGGCCCGGATCGCCGCCGCCGGATCCCTCCTCCTGCAGCTCGAGCTCCCCCTCGCCGCCGTCCTCGCCGGGGCCCGCGCCGCCCGCGCCCACGGTGTCCGTACGGTGCTCACCCCGGCCCCCGCCCAGCCGCTCCCCGCCGATCTCCTCGCCGCCACCGACCTCCTCGTGCCGAACGAGCACGAGGCGGCCGCCCTCACCGGGCTCACCGACCCCCTGCAGGCCGCCGAGGCGCTGCTGGCCGACGTGCCCGAGGTGGTCATCACGCTCGGCGCGGCCGGGGCCCTGTACGCCGCCCGCGGCCGGGAGCCGCTGACCGTACCCGCTCCCCGGGTCCGGGCCGTGGACACCACCGCCGCCGGGGACACCTTCGTCGGCGCCCTCGCCGTGGCCCTGGGCGAGGGCCGGCCGATGCCCGAGGCACTGCGCCGGGCCTCGGCGGCGGCCGCGCTGTCCGTGCAGCGCCCCGGCGCCCAGGACTCCATGCCGACCCGCGCCGAGACCGACGCGTTCGCCCTGGCCGGCTGGGAGGCGGAGCACGGGCAGGCAGGCCCCCACCGTCCCGCCGACGCGGCCGCCGCCGGATCGGGCGACATCGGTACCGGAGCCGCCTCGTGACCCCCGACGGGCCCCTGCCTCTGGCGGACGGGGATGTTTCGTCCGGCACCGGCGCCGCTCCGACGCATTCCGCCGGGGACGGGAGCGTGTCGGGGCGATCCCCGCAGGGCGCCGAACGCACCGCCGCCGCACCTTCCGACCCCGGGCCCCGTTCGGCGCCCGAGGAGACGCCCCGGCGCGCGCCCGGCCCCACCCGAACGGGCCCGACCGAAGCCCCGCCGTCCCCCCTCCCCCACGGTCGGCGGAACGCAGGCCAAGGGCCGGGGCAGAGGCCGGGCCAAGGGCCGGGGCCAGGCCCAGGGCCGGGGCAGAGGCCGGGCCAAGGGCCGGGGCCGGGCCAAGGGCCGGGGCAGAGGCCGGGCCAAGGGCCGGGGCAGAGGCCGGGCCAAGGGCCGGGCCCCCTGCAGGGCCTCCGCGTGCTCGACCTCGCCACCCTCTTCGCCGGCCCGCTGGCCGCCACCCTGCTCGGTGACTTCGGCGCCGAGGTCATCAAGGTCGAGCACCCCGGCCGCCCCGACCCCTCCCGCGGCCACGGCCCCGCCAAGGACGGCATCGGCCTGTGGTGGAAGCTGCTCGGCCGGAACAAGCGGACGATGACCCTCGACCTGTCCACCCCGGGCGGCCGCGACACCCTGCTGCGCCTCGCCGCCACCGCCGACGTGGTCGTCGAGAACTTCCGCCCCGGCACCCTGGAGAAGTGGGGACTGGGCTGGCCCGAGCTGTCCGCGGCCAACCCGCGCCTGGTCCTGGCCCGCGTCACGGCCTTCGGCCAGCACGGCCCGTACGCCCACCGCCCGGGCTTCGGCACCCTGGCGGAGGCGATGAGCGGTTTCGCCGCGATCACCGGGGAGCCGGACGGACCGCCGACCCTGCCGCCCTTCGGCCTCGCCGACTCGATCGCCGCGCTGACCTGCGCGTACGCCGTCATGACCGCCCTCGCGGGCCGGGACCGCACCGGGCACGGACAGGTCGTGGACCTGGCCATCGTCGAGCCGATCCTGACCGTGCTCGGCCCGCACCCGCTCTGGTACGACCAGCTGGGCTACGTCCAGCCCCGCACCGGAAACCGCTCCACCAACAACGCCCCCCGCAACACCTACCGCAGTGCCGACGGGCGCTGGCTGGCGGTCTCCACCTCCGCGCAGTCCATCGCCGAGCGGGTCATGCGGCTGGTCGGCCGGCCCGAGCTGATCACCGAGCCCTGGTTCGCGACCAGTACCGGGCGGGCCCGGCACACGGACGTGCTGGACGAAGCGGTCGGCGGCTGGATCGCCCGGCACAAGGCCGAGGAGGTGGTCGCCTCCTTCGAGGACGCGCAGGCGGCCGTCGCCCAGGTCTACGACGTACGGGACGTGATGGCCGATCCGCAGTTCGCGGCCCTCGACACGGTCACCGAGGTCGAGGACCCGGAGCTCGGCCCGCTGCGGATGCAGAACATCCTCTTCCGCCTCTCGGAGACCCCCGGCGGCATCCGCTGGGCCGGCCGCCCGCACGGTGCGGACACCGACGAGATCCTGACCGAGCTCGGCCTCGCCGGGGCCGAGATCACCGCACTGCGGACCGAGGGAGCCCTGTGATCCTGACCTGGCTGTACGCGCCCGGCGACCGCCCCGAGGTCGTCGCCAAGGCCCTCGGCTGCGGGGCGGACGCCGTCATCGTCGACCTGGAGGACGCGGTACCGGCCTCGCGCAAGGAGTACGCCCGCGCCGCGACCGCCGACCTGCTGGCCGACCGGCCCCCGCTCCCCGTCCACGTCCGCGTCAACGCCCTCGACTCCCCCTGGGGCGGCGCCGACCTCAACGCGCTCGGCGGGCTGCACGGCCTCGCGGGGCTTCGCCTGCCCAAGATCAACGCCCCGGGGCAGATCGCCGCCGTCGCGGAGCGCACCGGCGGGGTGAGCCTGTACGCCCTGCTCGAATCGGCCGTGGGCGTGGAGCGCGCGTACGAGATCGCCCGCGCGCACCCCGCCCTGCGCGGGCTCTCCCTCGGCGAGGCGGACCTGCGGGCCGACCTGGCCGTCAGCGCGGAGGCGGGCCTGGACTGGTGCCGCTCCCGGGTGGTGGTCGCGGCCCGCGCCGCGGGGCTGGCGCCCCCGGCGCAGTCGGTGTTCCCCGACATCCGGGACCTGGATGCGCTGGCCGTCTCCTGCACCCGCGGCCGCGCCCTGGGCTTCCTCGGCCGGGCGGCGATCCACCCGCGCCAGCTCCCGGTGATCGAGCGGGCCTATCTGCCCGCGCCCGGCGAGGTCAGCGCCGCCGTGGAGGTGCTGAGCGCGGCCCGGGCCACGCCGGGTGCGCTGGCCCTGCCCGACGGCAGGTTCGTGGACCCGGCGGTGGTGGCCGCGGCGCACCGCACCCTGGCGCTCGCCTCGCGGGTCCCCACGCACTGACCGGAGCCGGACGTGCGAGGGGGGCGCCGCGTCGTACGCG